>DATKTW010000090.1:0-27886 GCA_035530895.1 Candidatus Nanopelagicaceae bacterium | reverse complement strand
TAACATAAATTAAGATACGATTTAACTTCGTAGGAGTAGCCAAGCCTGATCTAAGGCACCAGAGTGTGACTGCTCACTTATGGTTTGACTGGGGCGATAGTAACATAGGTCTTCGTGGGTCCAAATATCAATTAAAACCCTATTGACATTCTTAAAAATTCCCCCGTCTTGCATTCAATGATCTTTCATATCAATTTTAAGATATTAAAACCTTAATATAAGAAATCCTTACCTCCGGACAAAAAGAAAAATAAGTTTTGCAGGACATATAAGACGAAAAGCACTTCCCTAGGGTGGATTGATTGGACTAGAGATGTTATTTTTTAATACAATCAATGTTGTCTTTAACATGTAATCGATTGTAGGTCGCACCAATAGTTATGTCCGAGTATAAGGATGTGTAACATTATTAATCTAAATCCATGCTGTTATAAAATGGTGTAAATTTGTGAAATACAATAAAAAATATAGAAGCCTGTCTCTATCAAATGTGGAGAAATGCTCTAAATGTGGAAATAACATAATTTAAACTATAACTCATAAAAGATTTGAAAGGAATATTGCGAGTTTGACTAAATATACTAAGAATAAACCGCAAAAATTATCTGGTTTTATTTAATCTATTCTATTCTCAAATCTATGCTTTTAATTGCATTATAGCAAATATCTACGCAACCTTTGAGATTATTGGGTATAAGCTTATTAGGAGTATCTCTTGAAGAATGAATAAACTGTGTATCTTTATTTGAAAGAAAACAACAAACTTCCATAGTTTTTTGAGCTTTTTTAGCAAAAGATCGAAAAGATATATGGTCACTTCTAGGTTCAATAGTCACATCAAACCTTCTTAAGGGAATTTTTAGACTGTTTGCTGTTGCTTCTAAAACATTAACAATATTTTTATTAAAGTTGTTTTTTTTCAAAATACCAGTTTTATTTATAAGCCCTATATCAGTCCCTACCATATCAATATTTATATTATAAGATTCATCAAGGTTATATTCTTGATCTAAATCATTAAAGTGCTTCATACAAAATTGTCTTGAACCCCATAATCCCCATTCTTCAGCACCACACCATAAAAACAAAACATCTATATGTTCGAGGGGATTTTTATTTAAAAGTATTGCCAGCTCAATTAAAATTGAAACTCCACTAGCATTATCAATCGAACCAAGTGACTTACTCGAATCCCTGTTTAAAATTAAAACCATGATTGAAATCGCTAAAAATCCAAATGACACATATGAAAAGTTGATTATTTTAGCAATTAATGAGTAATAAAAATCATTAATATATAAATCTGAAAAATTTGAAAGTACACTCCAAACCGAAAGAATTAATGTGAAGCTTATAAAGGGAAAAATTAACGTTCCCTCTACTAAAAAAAAATATTTTTTTAAATTATATGAATAATTTTCTGATTTGGAATCATAATGAGCAGAAAAGATAATTAGAGGGCGTTTTGGTTTTTTTTCCTTTGCTGGTATTTTAGCAATAAGATTTTTAGATTTTTTCCTTCTTCCTATTAACAATACATCTGTCATACCAAATAAATCTTTTAGTACTACTATAATTATAACAATTAAAATTAAGTCGATCAATATCATAAGCCAATTCAAATTAAAAAAAACTAATGCCTCGAAGAGAACAGATGAGCTTATTAAAAAAATCGATATTGACTTTACTAAAATTTTAATTGTTTTAGACCATTTAAAAGTATCAATTTTATTTTCGATGTTTTCCTGAGTTAAAACTTTTTGAATATAATTTATTGATTTATTTTCACCTTTAGTTCCTGCCTCACGTTCAAACATTAAAGAATGTACGTGATTTATAATCTCTCTTTCATGAGATAATTCTAAATCCGCGATATTGATCACATTGCTCTTAAATAAGAAAAAATATATTTATTGTTCAATATTTATGAAAATTTATCAAGATTACTATTATATGATATAGTTTAAAAAGGATGTAAATTATTTTTCATATTTCTAAAAAAGACCTTAGATGAAAAATTATGTGGTCCATGTATCTGAAACATAATCTACTCCTTCATAGGATCTTTTTTCTTTTTTAGAAGGTAGGCAATATATATAATGATCACCACCGAGATGAATCTTTCTGGGCTCATCTATACCACATCCAAGATGTCCTTCTTTGTCAGGGCACCTAGGATGAAATGCACATCCTGAAGGGGGATTAATTGGACTGGGTACATCACCTTCTAAAATAATTCTGTTTTTTTTTGAACCAGGATCAAATGTATGTCGTGCAGATAACAATGCTCTAGAATATGGGTGTGTTGGATTATAAAAAACCTCTTCAAGTGTGCCGGTCTCCACGAATTTACCTAAGTACATTACTGCGATTCTATCAGCTATGTGTTGTACCACACTTAAATCATGAGTTATGAAAAGATAAGATAACCCAAATTTTTTCTGAATTTTTTTTAATAAATTTAAGATTTGAGCTTGAACGGAGACATCCAGAGCAGAAGTTGGCTCATCCAAAATTATAATTTCAGGATTACATGCAAGAGCTCTGGCTATTGCAATTCTTTGTTTTTGACCTCCAGAAAATTCATGTGGATATCGATCCAAATGTTCTCTCTTCATTGAAACGGTTTCTAGAAGTTCAAGAACACGTTTACGAATCTTTTTTCTTTTTCTCATTCCTAACAGAATTTTGAGAGGTTCACCTATAACATTAACTATTTTCCAGCGTGGATTTAAAGAAGAATCAGGATCTTGAAACACCATCTGAATCTTTTTTCGTAATGCTTTGTCATATGGATATTTTATTTCCACCAAATTAAGGTAGTTTTGTTTCAATATCGATACTGTTGCTGTGATAATTTTTCGTAATGAAGGTAATAATTTGACTAAGTAATTTTTTATTGTTCGAAAGATTTTCTTTAGGCTTAATTTCGCGAAACCGAAAAGTGCATTAGCAACGCTAATTGGTGGAATAAACATGATGTCAATTAATTTATTTTGTTGGCTTAATTTTTTTTTTTTTGCTTTCTTTTCAGTGCTTCCTATAATGATTTTTTGATGTTTATAGAAAACTTCTCCCGCCGTAGCAGGTACAATATTCAATACAACTTTTGCGATGGTGGTCTTACCGCAACCACTCTCTCCAACTAAACCAAGAGTTTCTCCTTCATAAAGGTTAAAAGTGACACCATCTACAGCTTGAACATATCCAATAGTTCGTTTGAAAAGCCCGCCGAATATTGGGTAATAAGTCTTGAGATTTTTTGTAGAAAGAATAACCCGTCTTTTCTTACCTGAGTTTTTTATATCTTCGGTTGATGAGTTTTTTATCTTATCGTTATAAACAGTCATTTTCTTATTTTCCTTTCAACTTATATACTTTCAATTTTTAATGTTATATTTTAAAGGGTTCTTTATCTCCGTCTTCACCTATTGATATTTTGGGGAATTTTTATATTTGGGATCGAAAAGATGGCAAGCAACAAAGTGTTTATCGTCGATTTCAAGATTGTTTGGCCTTACTTTGTCACAAGTTTCTAATCGATAATCACACCTAGGGTGGAATCTGCAGCCAGATGGGGGATAAATTAAGTTAGGTACCATTCCTCGAATTGTGAGTAATTCTTGGTCTCTCTTTTCTATGCTTGGAATCGAACTAATAAGTCCTTTAGTATAAGGATGGCTGGGTTTTTTAAACAAATCTTCAGCTGGTGCGTATTCCACAATAGTCCCGCTGTACATAACAGCCACTCTCTCACACAATTCTGCGATAATTCCTAAATCATGTGTAATCAGGAGAATCGATGTCTGAAATTTCTTTTTTAAATTTTTCATTAAATCAAGAATCTGAGCTTGAATTGTTACATCTAAGGCAGTTGTTGGTTCATCGGCGATTAATAGCTTGGGATTACACGATAGTCCCATGGAAATCATTACACGTTGCCTCATACCCCCACTTAGTTCATGTGGGTATCGTTTTAAGATACCTTTAGCATCCGCAATTCCTACTTCTTTAACAATTTCCTCCGATTTTTCCCATGCGATTTCTTTCAAACTTAGTTTTTTAGTTTTGTTTTTTTTTAGATTTTTTATTTTTGCCTTTAGTTCTCTCTCTTCTTCTTTTGTTAATCGAATTTTCTTTATTTTTAATTCTTCTTCTAAATCTTTTATTACTTGTTTCTCCTTATCCCTATCTAAACTTCGTTTTTCAAGAATTTCCTTTAGCTCTTCTTCCTGATGTAACAAAAATACCTCCGCTATTTGTCTACCGATTTGAAGAATGGGATTAAGTGAATTTAACGGATCTTGAAATATCATCGTAATATCTTTGCCACGATATTCCCTCATTTGTTCTTCGGTTAAATCCAGTAAATTGACACCATCAAACATTATGGTCCCTTCTAATATTTTTCCTGGTGGTCTCACAAGGCGTAAAATAGAAAGAGCTGTAACGGATTTCCCGCAACCTGTTTCACCGACAAGACCAAGGACCTCATCTCTGCCCATATTAAATGAGACCCCATCTACTGCTTTAACTATCCCTTCTTCTGTATAGAAATTTGTCTTAAGATTTTCGATCTCAAGCAGATTTTTCGAAATCCCTGTTATAACTGAATCTGTTTGATTTTTTTCATCAGCTTCAACACTAGTTTTCTTTTTTACGGTGGTATCCATTTTCTTTTTTATCCCCTATTTTTATATTTTCAATAAAGTTCAAGAACAAATTACAGGTTTTTCATTCTCGGATCCAAAGCATCTCTTAACCCATCACCGACCAACATAAAACCCAATACAGTTACTAAGATCATAATACCAGGCCAGAACATGGACCATGGTGCATCAGTTAAATGAAGTCTTGCAACACTAATGTCATTTCCCCATTCGATTAATGTCATATCACTGTAACCCAAAAAACTAAGACCCGCCAAACTTAAGATAATTCCACCGATGTCGAACGTAAACGAAATTATTATTGGTTGGATGCAATTCGGCAAAACATGTCTAAACATAAGTCTCCAATTACCTGACCCAGATACTCTTGCCGCTTCTACATAAGGTAATTCTCGAGCTTGTAATACTGATCCCCTAATTAACCGTGCATAATAAGGAACGCCAAGAATTCCAAAGGCTAACATTATATATTCCATATGTTGACCCCATATTGCTATAAAAACTAAAGCAAGAATCAGACCTGGAAATGCAAGAAAAACATCAGTAATTCTCATTATTACCGAATCTACCCATCCACCATAATATCCAGAGATCATTCCAACTATAACACCCACGATAACACTAAATGTTATAGCGGGTAAAGCAATCGTTAATGAAGAATACGCACCGTATATTGCCCTTGATAAAACATCACGTCCAAATTTGGTTTGTCCTAGAAGATTACTGGGAGTTGGGGGTAACCATGAACCTGTTAAAACACCATTTGCTACCTCTTTTGTATATGGCGCAATCCATGATCCATGAATAGCAAAAGTAATAATGATAAAAATGATTATAATTCCCAATATTGTTAATACTGATTTTAATCTTCTAATAAACTTTCTTTTACTTATTGTTTTTTCATATTCAAATTCCCTACGTGATAAGTCTTCTAATCTGGAACCCGGTATAAGAAGGAATTTAATATTTTTGAAAATCCATAAGATTGTATTTTTTACAATATTTTTTTCTTCTTTTACTTCTTCAAATTTAAGTTCTTGCTCATAAGGTTCTTCCATAAATCTTTCACTTATATTTTTTTTATTTTTTATTTTTAATTAATATCTTATTCTTGGATCTATAAAGCCGTAAATGAGATCAATACCTAAATTTATAACAATAAATGTTATTGTAGTAAGGAATACAATTCCGTTTAATACCCAATAATCAGTATTCTGTATCGATACAATTAATAACTCACCTAATCCGTGTAAATTAAAAGTCGTTTCGGTAAGAACTGCTCCCGATAATAATCCTCCAAAGTTTAATCCTATAATTGTTATAGTAGGAATTAATGCATTTTTTCGTGCATGAGTCTTTATTACATCTTTTTCTTTACATCCTTTCGCTCTTGCAGTTCTTACGTAATCTTGTCCCAGAACTTCCAGCATACTTGAGCGAGTTTGTCTTGTAATTGAGGCAAGAGTTATAAATGATAAACAAATTACAGGTAAAATTAAATGCTCAATATAATCGACAAGTATAACCATGTCTAAAGATAAAATACAATCGATTGCTCTGAGATGAGTAATAACAGGAGGATCTCCAATACCCGCAGTTTTATACCCAATTCCAGGAAAAATGTCCAGTTGAAATGCAAATAGGTATTGAAGCATCATTCCCATCCAGAAAACTGGAATGGCAACTCCTACGAGTGCAAAACCCCTTAATATGGTATCTTTAGGTTTATTTCTATGTGTCGCTGAAATTACACCAGTTTTAAGTCCGAGAAATGTTGCAATAAAAATTGAAGCGATAGCGATATCAAAAGTCCTAAAAAATCTCTCTAATACAAGATCCCATACAGGAGTTCCCGGAGCAAGAGTTACAGAAGTACCCCAATTACCAGTAAATAAATCCCCTAAGTATATCACATATTGCTCCAATATGGGTCTATCAAGTCCAAGTTGCGCTAACATATCCTGATACATCTCTTCCGTAAAATTCTTAGGGAGATGGGCTATAATTGGGTCCCCTGGCATTAATCTAGAAAGGATAAAGGTTAATGTTATAACCCCAAATAATACAGGCAACAATGATAATAATCTTCTAAATATAAATTTAATCATGCTCATAGATCATTTCCTCTCCTTTTCGTTATATAATTGTTCTAATTTTTTTTATTCTATCCCTATACTGTCTGAGAATTGCTGCTAAAATCGCAGCAAACAAGTTTAAACCCAATATTGATAAAATTGTAACATATCCTTCATAACGAGTAAAAAAGTCACCAATTATGGTAGGATCAAAACCATACATTATCCAAGTCCATATAAAAGATTGTCCTATTATAATGGGTGTAAGCCAAATGCTATTTCTGATTCCATATTCAAAAAACTTCTCTCTAAATACCATTATAAACACAATTGCAAAAAGAATTATTAACGAAAGAAAAGTACTTGGATCAAATAAAATTTGATATAAATATAATATTTTTTCTCCAATTCCTTTTTCAAAAGTAATGCTAAGATATCCGAAAAATACGAAATGAATCAGTAATATTGCTAGAATAAAATTAGCTTGTCTACTTAAATCAATTTTGAGTTTCATAAAATTTTCCCTATATCAATCTTCTCCAAGTCAAAGTCTCTTATAACACCGTTAATATAATCTAGAGTAGAATACTTATTAATTATTCCATTGCATTTCCAAATTTTCACATCAACTGGGATTTGTTTCCCCTCATGTAAAAGTTTTTTATTATAGGAAAAAATATCAAGAATATCATCATAGATTAAATAAGGAATAAAGTTCATTTTTGTTTTCTTATCTATTTTAATGGCAATTATTTGGGGATAATATTTTTCTTTTTTTTCTAAGTATAACTGTACTGTTTTTGTGGAACCTTCTTCTTTTATTAGGATTACATTATTTTCTATTTTTTCTCTCGTATAAGAAATAATTTTATCACAATATCGTAAAAGTTCTGTGGTATATTCTTCGAGGCTTGGATCTAATCCTTTTTCTTCAATGGTAGAAAAAGTATTCAAGAATTCAAGGAGCAAGTAAGTATAGGCTTCTGTAAGGCTAGGAATTTCTGTTTTTATTAGTCGTGAATTTTCAAACCACCTTATTATCATTTCACGCTGTAAATTTCGGTGTATAATCTCCTTATATTTTCCTTTTGCGAAATTTATAAAATTAGAGATTCCAAGCAAAAAAAAATTTTTAAAATTAATAGTTAAATCCAGCTTTTTTAACAATTTATTCAAATTTCCAATATCAGGCAATATAAATAATGTCAAATCTCCATTTGTTAATTTATCAATTCTCATTGGGACGGGCATTACGGGAATTTTAAATATTTCTGTTGTGAATATATCAAAATAGAAACCTACAGGAGCAAGATCTCTTTTAAATGATTTTAATTTACTGGGGGAATTAAAAAAAGAATATTTTGGACTCATTTGAAAAACCATTAAAATTAAAAAAAAAAAGTTATTTATAATTTATCTCGTGTTTATGCTCTTTGTTTAGGCATAATGGCATGGATAGAACCAAACCTTACCCATGGTATTAGTTTCATATCCTTGTAAGCCAACAACATAAGCGTCGAAGACTTTAGAGGAATAACCAAATAACCATGGCATGTCTTCTTCAACCAAGAGTTCTTGAATCCTTTTGTAAATCGCTGTTCTAGTAGTTACATTGGTCTCTGCTAAACCTGCTTCCATTAATAATTGCACGTTATCATTTTGAACTGTTGGATCTCTACCTGCTTCTATTGCTGCATACCAACCATCATATTGAGCACCATTAGATGCAACAGATCTGTTGGTAAACAATGGGTTGATGAAATTGCTCGGATCGTTATAATCCGGACCCCATCCAATCCACCAAAGTTCCAAATCGTCTCTGTCAAGATTTCCTATTTCGTATAGTCGATAAATCACTTCACTCCATGTCATACCAAACCCTATTACTGTAATACCGACTCTTGGTAAGTCTCGCATTAACAAGGCTAGCATGTCTTCTCGCATCTGATTACCGACGTTATAGGAATAGGAGAAACTTCTCGCGGCTCGTCCGTGGGTTGCTGCGTATTCCCAGTCATTACCAGCAGATATATCAGTTAAATTCCAAGGAACAGCAGTGTACACGACTGGATCCGATCCAATCGTCGCATTCCAGTTCGCCCATGATAGGGTTGTACCGTTTCCAGAATATCCGTAGCCTATGGCTTGCAACATCATCCTTGCTTTTGTAACGTTATAGACTGCTTCTTGAGATGACCAATCGCCCATTAAAATACCTTCTGGAATTGGAGATTCCAACCTATCGGCAGTTCCCGACATGATTTCCTCGGTAATATAAGCGTAGTCGACAGCATAAGAAATTACTTGTCTATAGGTTTGATTGATTAAATGGCAATTCATACCCATATATTGTGTGACTAAGGATTGAGCTTCTTCTGCGGGATCATCGCCAATTAAGGTAGTACCTGCGTCAGCTGCAAATTGAGCGTGGAATGATGAATGTGGATCGTCTAAGAATTGAATATCCTCTGATAGTAACGCTAAATTTCTGGCGTTCGAATCAGTAATTCCTGAAAATACTAATTTCGTAATTCCTGTGTGTGTCCATCCACCATAATAAGCTGGATAAGCGTGCATTCTTACCTCAACACCAGCTTCGTATTCATCGTAAACCCAAGGACCAGTTCCAACTAGATCGTCTGTGGCTGTAACAAGATAGGCGTCTTTAGGAGTACTCATTGGTGATTGAATGTATGAACCGCTAAAGCATAACAAAGCTTGAAATGGAGCATATGCAGCAGTTAGTACGAATCTTATGACATATTGGCTCATGACTACAGTATGATCCACAAAGGGCGTTCCATCCGGCCATACATATAACTCCTCGATTTGAGTTACTCCTTCCATATTAGTGCCAGTTGTGTTTAAACACCAATCCATTCTCTCCCAATTCCACTGAACTGCTGATGCGTTAAATTGGGCACCATCGTGGAATGTAACACCCTGTTTGAGTGTAACAGTATAGTTTAAGTTATCAGTGGACCATACACCATCTGCTGTCGCAAGTCGTGGAATAATTGCTAGTTGGGGATCAGATAAATCATAAGCGAATAATCCTTCGCATACTTGATCAATAACATCACCAGAAGCACTATCCCAGGAAACTTGGGGGTCGAGATCTACAGGCAAATACATAGTTCCGAAGACGAGAGTATCCTTCGGGTAACCACCGCCTCCGCCTCCGCCTCCTTGAAGTAGGAAAATACCAATACCAATACCACCGCCAATAGCGATGATAGCTATAATTCCAATAGCGTAAATTGTTTTTTTTTCCATATTTTTATCACTTAAGTTTTATATTTTTTTATTTTTATAGATTTATTGTTAAGTATCTACTTAAGTTTGGAAACTAATAAGGTTTGTCCTTTTTTTTATCACTTGTTAACTTGTTATTATTATTTAAAACTTTACTAATTACTTTTTAAAGCGTGCTATAATCTTAGCCACCAAATAATCCCACAATAGTATCATAATAAAATGAGGAAAAAAGGATCAAAAAAAGTAAAATCCCCGAGATAATTATGCCTTTATCTAAAAAGGCTTTCTCGGTTCTCCTTGCTAATTCAGGTTTAGAGGAAGTTAAATACATAAACCGCATAATAATATATAGAGAAATAGGAATCGTAAAAATCACTATATATTCTTGTAGATTTATAGTAGGTTCGAAAAGGTTAAATTTTAATATGAGATAAAGAGAATAGGTCATAAACAAAGAGCCCGCAATTAGAACATAAAATTGCTCTAGAAGTTTTAGAGAGTATTGATCGTAAACTCTTTTATGCTCAACAGCTTTATCCTTCCCAAGATATAACAGATCACCCTTTCTTTTAGCAATGCTTAAAAACATAGCAATTTCGAATATTGCTAAAAATAACCAAGCGGAGATGTATTCGTCTATTATAAGGACTCCAGATAAGGCTCTCCATAGATACCCCGTGGATAAGACCAATATATCGATAAATGCGTAATTTTTAAAGAAATGATTATAAAGTTGCCCCGTTAAGATTACTAGAATAAGCATAATTATGATGCCAATATTTGGAATTAAAAACAGAACAGGATAAGCTATTATTCCTAAAAGTATAATTGTTATTATTATAATTAATAGTAACACCGCCGTATACATTGGTAGTTCTCCAGACGCTAATGGTTTTTTTTTCATTTTTTCTTGATGTTTTTTATCTTGTTCTATATCTCTGATGTCGTTAATAATATAGTTAAATGAAGAAGCACAACATAACAAAATAAATCCTAAAATTAATGGTAAATAAAGTGAGGAATCAAAAATTTTCCTACTAAAAAACACACCAACGAAGATTAAAACATTTTTATAATATTGTCTTACTCGCAGAAGGTGGGAAATGCTTCTAATTTTACTGGTCATAATTAGATTTTAAAGAGAAGCATGCCAATTAAACTTTGTTGAGATAAAAAATCTTTTCGGGTTTGACTTTTTTCAATATAATATAGCCTAATTTACTAAAAATGCTCGTCTCTGACTTCTTTTGAACGTTACCTGTAATGTGTTCGAAGGATAAGGCTTCTAACGATTTATAAGGTATTTTTATGTCTTTACCGAATATATTTTTGATGGTTATGTAATTGGATACCTCACTTTTTCCCTGATCCGGTTTTTTTTTAAAATGTTCAATATCTAATTTTATATCTTGAATATAGCCAATTTCTAAGTTATTGACTGGTTTTTTCAAATAAATATAAGTTCTAAGCTGTTTTTCTATCAACCAATCAAAAATTTTTAATTCTGATTTTCGAACTGTTTTATTTCTGTTTATCGTAATATAGGTATTTTTTGGCTTAATTATCAAATCCTTAAGTTTATAATGAAATGTTTTATCTCCATCATTTTGAGGGAGCATTTCAAAATATAATTCAGAATTTTTAAAATTCTGTGAAATTTCTACTTTCAAACATCTAAGTATTATTGTTTCTCCTTTTGTATTGAAAAAAATATCTTTATCAGTAAACATTTTAATTGTCGATATAGAATTAGGTAATTTCGTTTTCTTTAACCGTTTAAAAATCTTATGACCATCTTTATCCAAAAAAACATATTCAGCTTTCGTTTGATCCGAACTTATATCTATATCTATAAGATTTAAGATGCCTTCTTTTTCCAAAAAATAATCGTCCCTTAGTGAAATTTGAGACTTGGTATATTCTGAAGAATTTAGATGGATTTTATTATTGTTTTTGAATTCTTTCACGATGTATTCGTCGATTTCACATATATCATCATTAAATCTTACACTTTCTAATTTACCTACAATAATTTCGTCTGTAATCTTATGTTTAAATATAAAATCCTTTTCGAGTTCCAGTTTATAGAGTTCGATTCTGTTTAAATTTTGCATATAAGCAGAAATATCACTGATATTGAAATATTCTTTAAATTTTTCGCTAGCTATAACTTTAAATTTAACGCGTGCTTTTTCAAACAGTTTAGCATAATGTTTTTGATTTGATTTTTTTAAGCACAAAAAAGGGAGAAACATTTCTTTTGTTGGTTTTAATGTATCATCTAGGATAGCAGCAATTCTATGATATGTGAGAGGATGAGAGTTTATGATATTGCTAATCAGAGAGCTTCTTTTTGGTTTAATTATTGATTTGTTAATGTAATCTGCTGTATCTAAGTAATTTAAAATTTCATTATTTTGTGTAATTTTTTCCTCGCTTAAAAGCATCGTGTTCAATCCAAATTCACGTCCAGTAGCATAGAAGCTTTCTAAATTATAAAGTGCTTTTACGAGTTCTTTTGCGTATCCAATTTTCTTTGTTTTTTGGTCGGCTTTCCCTTCTAATATTCTAACAAACATAAACAAGATTATATATATTAGTAAGTTTAACAGAATAAAAAATATAAAGGGAAGCTGAGGATTACCAAATGTATAATCGTAATATGTAGCAGGAATACCAAACAGCATTCTAAAGATTAGGTCACCCGTGGTTAAAAGAGTCAAGATTAAAGTGTGCTTTCCCTTCGTATGTGCTAATTCATGAGCAGTTATACCTTTTATTTCATCTTCGGGTACTAATTTATAATTTTCTGCGATAAGGGCAATTCGTTTATCAAAAAACGAACCGTATGCCATAGCATTTATTATTGGATAATTACCTATCCCAACTTTTACTTTTCCTTTTATTCCAAGGTCTGATTTTACACCCTCAATTAAATCTAATAGTCTTTTATCCTTAAGTGGTTTAATTCCAAGCATAAAATCTAAAATTGGTCCAGAAATGAAATAAATAATCCAATTTATCGCCATTAATATTGTATACACATTCATGAAAAGTTCCCAGACGGAGAAAGTGTTAAACAGCAAAGCTTTCTGTGAGATAAAATTAAGAGGGGTATATTGGTTAATAAAAACAATAGCTAACCAAGCAATAATATAAAGAAATAGTGTTAAATATTCAGGAGACATAAATCTCCAAATAACAATATATTTTCGACCAAATAAAATAAATCCTAATCCTAAAATTATCCAAAATGAAAAGGAAAAAGCTGTGTTTATTACAATTGGGTTACCGATAATATTCGATATAATACCCGAGACAAAAATTACATTATAAGTTACCAAAGAAATTATTAAAATTTTATTCAAAACCGGATAATCCTTCAATTCTGCTATACCAAACCATAGGTATATTGAAAATGCTCCCATAATTGAAGTGAAGACATCTTTTGAAATAAATAAAATAAGAAAAAAAAAGAAAAGAAGAGCAACAAAATCGCTCATTTCGCTCCTTTTACCAAACTTAGCCCATCTATATAATTCTTCAATTGATAACAAGTAAAAAATGAAAAGGGCATAAAAAATCCAATCACCTAATAACATAATCCAGTCGTCTAGAAGAGAAATTGAAACTAGCGAAAAAGAAATGGTAATTAATAGAAAGAAAATAAATAAACCAAAACGAGCGATTTTTTTCATCCTTCAATCCTTTATTTTAATAACTTTTTAAATATGAACAATTTATTTAATGATAAAAATTCAATTGTCATTTTAGCAAAAAAATCTAGGTTAAACCTCTTTATTTTAGTCAAAGTTATTTCTTCATTTTACTAATTTCAGACCAAAAGTATTTAATAGTGATATAATACCATAGTAAAAGTCCTGGTATTACTATAATTAAGGATATTAGAATATTAGTAGGTATTATTAAACCAAAAATATTAATATCTATAAAATCTATGGGGATGATAAATAAATCAATAGCGACAAGATATAAATACCCTACTACGATTAAAATTACCATGAGAACTACGATCCCCCTTATTCTAGGATACCTATACAATAAAAATACGGTAATTAACCCAAAAAACCCCGAAATTATTGTTATTGTAATAAGAGTTATTGTTGAATCCATCAATAGCGTTGTTAAAATAGCAAAAAAACCACATATTATCGTAATTATGTAAAAATTTTTGACCAAATCTGGTTCTTTCATTGGTCCTTTAGCTAATATTAACCTAGGTAATGTCAAAACAGCGCTTTTTAGATCTGAAGCCTTTATAAAATCGTTTTCTACTAATAAAATGTCGCTTCTATTGTCTGAAATTTCACTACTTTCGAAAAACCCCTTTACAGAATAAATGACATAAAAGCTATTAAATATATGAATAAGCAATGCACAAAAAACTGCTGCTTCAAGAGAACCAATCAGAGCGATAGAAGCAAAAATTGCTCCAATACTTAGTGTTCCAACATCCCCTGGAAAAATTTTAGCTGGAAACTTGTTATATAAGAAAAATGGTATTAATATTGCTAAGGATATAACTGTAAATAACAAACCTTCTGCGGAGTCCCATATAATAGAGCAAATCATCAAGGAAAATAAAGCAATAATCGATGTCCCTGAGCCTTCACCATTGTATCCTTCTAACATATTGACTGTATTAGCGAAAACAGCAACGATCAAAGGAACGAGAATTGGATATACAACATTTAATCTTAATTTTCCCAAAAAGGGGATTGTAGGAGATTCGATTTGTATAAAACCAACAGAGTTTGCCAAAAATATCACTATTCCTGTTAAAATTGTTAACAACAGCTTGTATCTTGATCTTAATTTGATTCTGTCATCTATATAGCCAATTAAACCAGAAATTACTACTGTTAAAACAAAAATCAAGATTTCATTAAAGAAATCTGGGAAAAATATAGTAAGTAAAATAGCAGTAATTGATATACCAATGATAATAGAAATCCCACCAGATTCCGGAACTTCATTTTTTAATGTCTTATGTATATCTATCCCCGTGTATCCTTTCCGTTTCATGATTCTTATAATATAAGGGATAATTACTAATGTTATAACAAATCCTACAATGAAAGATATAACTAGGTAAATTGTTTCTAAAATACCCCAATTCATAGAGGATAGCCGAATCATATTAAATCATTTAGTTTTGGATTAATTTTTTGTTCTCATATTCAAATAAATCTTTTTAAATAAATGTGTAAGTAGCCCGGCACGGAGTTTCGATTATCGAGATGACTCGATAAATTTCGAACCGTGGTCACGGGGTTCAAGGCCCCAGATGCTTGGCCACTACACCACCGGGCTTTACCAATTATTTTTTATAGATTAAATGGTTTTAAATTTTGTTTGAAAAATGTGTTATCTAATAAATCTTTATTGGTTTTCAGAAATAGAATATCTGCTTCTTCATCTCTATATTCATCCGGTAACATCTGCGGAATAGTTTCGACGATTGGGAACCATCTCTTACACTGAGAACAGAACAAGATACCCGTTTCAATTTCTATTTCAGTTTTGAATTTGTTTAATAAATATAATTCTGGCAAAATAGTATCAATATGTTCATTTATCAAATTGTTTGCGAAGGCTTTTATTTTTTGTTTTATATCATTTTGTATAATGTGAATACATCGCTTACTTAGCTCAGATGAAGATCTATCGCGTATATTATCTACTTCTTTAACACTAGAAATTATTGTATTTATATAAATACCAAGTTTACTTTTTTCAATCACGATTTCATCTTTCAGAAGTAATTCTTCATTTTTTTGCTCAATTTCAATAACATTTTCCTTTTTAATACTAATTAAGTCTTTCTTATCATACGCTTCTAATATTTCTTTAAAAACATTTTCGTTTGTTTCAAAAGAAAAGATTATCAACTCTAGAGGAAAAAATTTATCAATCGGACAAGCTAAAATGTCGCACAACCACGGTCTCATTAATTCACCGGAATTTTTATTATTTACAATAAATAACTTCTTAGTTGTTGAATATATTTGTCGATCGTTCTATCTAATTTTTTTCGTCTATTGAAGAAATCGTCTGATAATTTTTGGTAAGCTGCTTTAGAAGGTAATTTTCCTCTTTTATATCGCGACTCCAAGAGATTTAAGCTATCAGAAATACTAATTCTTTCGGCATCTAACACATCAAGTCTTTTTACAATATTATTGAATATATCGTTCGTTTCCATCAATATTTTCTTAAAAGGGTGGATTTCTTCTTTAATCTGGTCAATTTTTGCCGTGTTTTTGCTTAATAAATTCTTATAAGTCTTTTTTGCTAACTTCTTGTGTTTTGTCTCACTTTCTGCTTTTCTAATTTCCAACACTAATGCATTTCTTTCTTCGTACAATGAACAAAATTCTCTAATTTCACTTGTAGGGATGAATTCTTTTTTGAAGATCGATACTTGTTCCTCTCTTTTTAGAGTTTTAATTGCAAGAACGAAAATCGACGACAATAAGGCAATGATCATAACGAACACAATAGGTCTAAGAAGTATTTCAAATAAATCAATAGTAAAAGTAAGTAGTACATCTTTCTTTACTAGTGGACTTATGTTTTCTGTGCTGTATACTAAAACTTTGGAATTTCCCGAGTTCTGCAAAGCTTCTGGTAATGAAGACATATAGTCAACACTACCACAACCTTCGATAATTACACTGGTAGTTTGTTCGTGTATTAAATATTCATATTTTGTCGTAAGCAAGTTTATTGAAAAGGATTGTTGGAGCCAATTGTAGGATATATATTTTTCAGGGGGTAGATAATATTCAAGAAAAAACTTAAATTTTGATGCTGGTGTCAGCGGAACTCTATTCTGGTATAATTCAATAGAAACAATTTTTGTAGAAACATCATCAATAGATTCTATGAGGGACACTCCTAAGACCTCTCCCAGATCGTCATAAACTTTTACATTCATCGCATCGATTGGAATTTTCATTGATAATTGAGCGACTTCAACAATCCCAACATTTTCAATCGTAATTTCTTCAACATTTTTAATAATACCCCAAGGAGATATGTAAATATATTTGTCTATCTTTTCTATTTCTAATTTTGATGTATATCTATCTATTACAGAAATAGTTGTTTCGTTATTCTCATCTAAGTTTAGTAAAAAGGGCTCTAGATAGTTATAATCTTCGCTATATTCTAAATCGTATAACACATTAGTTTCCCCTATCGGAGTTCCCATTGGCCCAATTTGTGTATGATAATATAATGCTGATCCTTCGGGTAACAGATAATTTGATTTAATATTTCCTTCGCTCTTGTAAGGTAAAAGAGGGAACAATGATCCTTTAAATACTAAAAGTTGAGTGATGTCTTCTTCAATAAATGCAAGTTGATAAGACATTAAATTCGTATATGAATGCAGAACAGTAAAAGTAATTTCTTGTGATGGTAATAAGGGCATATCAAAATAAATAGTTATCATTTCGTAAATGTCCATTATTTCGTGGGATCTTTCGATTAATAGGGTGTTCTGTGTTTCACCAAAAGCGTTAAAATAAATTAAATTATTTGAATCTTCAACTTTTAATCCAAATAAAATTGAATTAATCGGATTGTTATTATTATTTAAGATTGTTAGCCTATCTTTTATATTTACTAAACCATAAGAACTTAAATTAGTATTTCTTACCATTTCTACCACTAAAAGGTTATCTGCTCCTTCTAAAGTCCTTGATAGTTGAGGGTCTTCAACTGAGAAATGATGTTGATAATTGTATGAAAAATCATCTTGAATAGCTGAAAATACGATCATAACAGATAAAAACCCAATAAATATAAGGAAAAAACTTTTTCTTCTCATAATTCAATTCCTTTGTAAACTCGAATTAACTAACAATAATTAATACCATTAATAAAAATTTATTATATTTATTTATATGATTCGAGATAAAACTTATTATTTGTGTTGTTTTAAATTTATTTAATTTATAAAAATAATTGAGAAAATTATAAATGTCGTCTCAAAGCAGCCAATCAAAACGTAAAAAAAGGAGAAGCGGAAACGCACCAATGCCTCAAGGAGGCGCTGGTTTGATGAGGTTTTTTGAGGATAGTTCAATTGGAATTAAAGTTAGCCCGACAACAACTGTAATTATAGCTGTTGCTTTAATATTAATAGTATATTTAGCTTGGTTAGAAATTTTTAGTTGGCTGTTTACCCCCTCCTAACTTTATTTATAACATTTTTTATGAATATGATTACATTTAAACATGCGTATGTCGGAATTTCAGGCGTTACTCAAAAAGCTCTACCTTCACAAGGACCTAAATCGAGGGATTAAAAGCACGTACATCTGGCTTATTGAAGAAATTGGTGAGCTTGCTACTTTATTAAACGCCCAAGAATTAGATAAAACAAAGATTTCTGAAGAGTTAGCAGATATAATAGCTTGGACAATTTCTATCGCAAATGTCTTAGATATCGATATAGAAAAAGCTATAGTGAGTAAATACCCCAATAAGTGTAAAAAGTGTAATTCCTCTCCTTGTAATTGTGTAAAATGATTAAATTAATATTTTTTACAATATATATTAACTAAAAATCGAAAGAAAGTGAATCCATAGAAGTGAAACGGGAAGATACAAATAATTCTTTTATTCATAAGAATGCTATCGTGGATAAAAATGCATTTATTGATACATTTTCAACAATAGGAAAAGGAGTTACAATCGAAAGCGGAGTTTATATTTCTAAGGGTGTCAATATTTACGGAAACGCTTTAATTCAATCGGGGACTTATATAGGGGAAAATTGTATTATTGGGCACCGCCAACGAGCGGAATTATTAGAAGTTGTAAAGAGTCAGAGGAATGGAACGGATTACGAGAGTCCATTAGTTTCTATTGGAACAGATTGTACCATAAGGGCAGGTAGTATAATTTACTCTGAAGTCTTAATTGGGAACAATTGTCAAACAGGACATAATGTTATGATAAGAGAAAAAACATCAATAGGACGTAATACAATTATAGGTACTAACACGGTTATTGACGGTAATGTAGTAATAGGCAATGAAGTTAGTATTCAAACGGGAGTATATATTCCGTTATATTGTAGAATTGGAAATAATGTATTCATGGGCCCTTTCAGTAAATTAACGAATGATAAATACATGTTGCGGAAGGAATTTGATTTAATTGGTCCAACAATTGAAGACGAAGTATCACTCGGTGCAAACTCAGTTATTTTTCCGGGAATAACTTTAAAAAGGGGAACTATTGTTGGAGCAGGTGCAGTTGTTACAAAAAATACTATGGAAAGAGATATAGTTGTTGGAAACCCTGCTAAGTTTTTAAAAAAAAAACCTGCAGATTGGATTTAAATTGCGATGTATGCTTCTTTTTAAAATTTGTAAATAATAACTGAAAGAATTAGTAGAATTATGAGTTTGTCAGGGAAGAAAATTTGGATTGATGTAGAAGAACCAAAAACAGGTATAATGTTTAAATCTCTTATAGAAAAATTTAGAAATGATGGAGCTGATACCCTTGTTACCGCGAGAGATTATGACTCAACCTTTCAAATTCTAGACGATTTAAAAGTAATTTATGAGAAAGTAGGGAAACATGGGGGCGCCACTTTAGAAAAAAAACTAAAGTCCTATATCAACCGTTTGGTGGAACTATACCCTAAAGTTGTAAATTTTAAACCTGATTATTTTATTACATTTTCATCTGTTGAAGGTGCAAGAATCTCATTTGGGTTGAATATCCCTTCAATAGGTTATAATGATGAACCTCGCAATGTTCCAGTATGTAAATTAATATTTCCCTATTTAGATAATATTATTACTCCAACTTGTGTTCCTGAGCAACTGTATATAGATCTCCACGCAAATCCAAATAAATTAATAAGATATAATGGTATAGACGAGATAGCTTGGTTATCGGAGTATCAACCAAATCCTTCCATTCTTGATGAATATAGCTTAAAGAAGGGAGAATATGTAGTTATACGAAGTGAACCCTCATTTGCTAGCTATTTTATTGATATTCTTAAACCAGAAGAATCATTAATTAGCAAGTTCTTTCCTCCCATCTTTAGAGAATTTCCAAATCATAAATTTTTAATAATTGTAAGAACTAAAAAGCAAGAGTTATTTCTAAACGAGAAATTGGAGAATTACAAAGGAAATTCCAACGTAAAAATAACAAGATACATGCCGAATATGGTTGATCTGTGTTTTTACAGCAGTTTAGTAATCAGCGGCGGTGGAACAATAGTACGTGAATCAAGTCTATTAAATGTACCAAGTATTGAATTTTTTCCAGGAGAGACCGCACCCCAAGAGCGTTTTTTAATAAATAATGGCTTCCCTTTAGAACATATAAAAGAGATTGACGAAATTGTAGCAAAATCTGTGGAAATTCTCTCAACCAAACCGAAATCTGATAGGTTTAACAATAGCTTTCGAGAAAAAATATTGAATTTTGAGAATCCAAATGATGTCTGTTATAAAATTGTTAAGAAAAACCTCTTGGAGCGTTCTTAGAGACTCATAAATTTTTCGTATTCGTTTTCTAATCTTTTGCCTACAGCTTTCCAACTATATTTTTGGATATATTTTTGAGCATTAATAACTAATTGATTTCTTAGCTTGTCATCGCGCAGTAGGAGATTAATTTTCTCTGCTAGTTTAATGGGATTTCTAGGCGGAACAAAAAGTGCGTGGTCCTCTAAAATTTCTTTATATACTGAAATTGCTGAACAAATAACAGGAGTTCCACAAGAAATAGCTTCCAAAGAGGTTAATCCAAATCCTTCAGATGAAGATGAATATGTAATAAAAATATCTCCCATAGAATAATAGAGTGGAATGTCAGTTTCGGGGATAAAACCTAAAAAACGAACATCTTTATAATCTGCAACCCAGTTATTGTATTCTTTTTCCATTAAAAAATCAGGCTTTCCACCAATAACTAAATTGAGGTTAGGACATTCGCTTTTAACTAGCCTGTAAGCTTCTATTATGCTTTTCACACCCTTATACCGTGTTATTCTCCCAATATATAATAAAACTGGACCAAAAATATTTAGTTTTTCCTTTAAATTTTGAGCTTCATTCGGATACGGTTTGTATTTTTCATCAATACCGTTGTAAATCGTTTTAATTTTATTCTTGTCAATATTGGGAATAAAATGCTGGAATTCCTGCTTAACAAAATTAGATACTGTTACTATCGAAGATGCTCTTTTTGAAACAAATTTAATTAATAGCTTTTCTAATGGAATTTTTGTGAGTTGTGTTTCAAAAGGAGTAAAATCGTGAATTGTACAAATGAATTTTTTCTGACGGGATAAAATCACTGGTAAGGCAGCCTTTGCGCTATTTGCATGCACAATATCGAATCTATTGCTTCTTACGTATTTAATGACTTTAAAATAAAAATGAAGCACCCATAGAAACCTTTTTCTGATTAAATCGAATTGAATAATGTCTGGGTTATCTAAGTCTTTATTCCATTTACCGGTAACTAATTTAACGCTATGTCCCTGTTTTTTTAAATATTCAAAAAGGGCTCTGATGACTTTTGCCTCGCCATCCACACTATCTGGAGAAACAGTTAAAGAAATAAGGCATATTTTTAGTTTTCTCATAAGTTCTCTGAGATTAAGTGGTTTTATATCTCCAATTTCAAGTTAGCTGTTTAAATCCATCTTCAGTTATCAATATCGTTTCTTCACTCTGAGCGACAAACTCTCCCTTCTGTTCTGCTAGAACATAATGAACTTGAATTTTTCCTTGCTGAATTAATTCTTGGAGTCCAAAAACAACACCCATTCTAAAGTCTTTAGCTAACCATCTTTCTGCAAAAGGGAGAGTTTTGTAATTTTTATTGATATGTCCTAGAATTTGCTTAGATGTTTTTCTCCTCAGCGGAACTCTTCCTGCGTAGGGGTTTAATTCATAGATATAGGAAGCTTTTGTATTGTGAACGCTTCCTTCTCCTGTTGAAGCAAAAATTTCTATAGCAAAAACTTCCCCTTCTTCCATAATATCCCCACCTTGGTTACCCAATTCAGGCAACTGTTTTTTACCGTGTACAATCCATCTTTCAATTTGATGTCCGCCTAGTTCTTTTATTGGGTTAAATTTAAATCCTTTTACGATGTCTTCTATTTTTTTTCCTAATTCCCTAGTGTTGACTTTGGGTTTAGCTAACATTTTTGCTGCTTCAAGGGCTACTTCTGTTGCTTGAATTATATTTTCAAGGGATTTTTCATCATTAAAATTTACTGTAAAGGCAGTATCAACAATGTAACCTTCGATATGAACTCCTAAATCAATTTTCACAATATCTCCTTCATTAATAGTAAGTTCATCGTCTTTAATTGGAGATGTATAATGAGCTGCTATATTATTTATACTTACATTGATGGGGAAAGCCCATTCTCCACCTAACTCGATGATTTTTGCTTCTGCACTTTTAATAAGATTAAATACATTTGTTCCAACCTCTACTTGCGGCCTAATGAATTTTTTTACTTCTTGAGCGATTTTACCCGCTTTATTAAGAGATTCTAACTTAATTTTTTTCTCTTCGGCTTCAGTTTCTGCTTCTTCCTTACTACTTCCTTGATCAGATTGATTTTTCAATTTGTTTATCTCATTCATTAATATATGTTAATGTTAAAATCGATAAAAATATTTTTTAATTTAGTACAACATACATTATAAAATACAAAAAATAAGGTAAACATTAATAATTAAATTAAGTTAATTTTAATAGATCATATAAGTTATTGATTTATCACTCATTACGATGATTTACATTTGAGTGAAAAATTTTGTAAGGCTTTAAAACTCTCGTTAAAATGATAGGAGGTAATTATGGTTGTCTGAGAATATTAGCGAGCTCACCGATCTACTAAGAAAATTATCAGCAGTAAATAGTGATATAGAGGGTTCCGCTATTGTTAGTGTTCAAGGACTTCCTATTTGTTCCGTTTTAAGCCGTAATGTGAATGATGGCATAGTTTCTGCGATGTCAGCAGCTATACAGAGCGTTTCAGAGCGAGCAGTTGAGGAACTTGATAGAGGCGAGTTAAAAAGAATTCTTATTGAAGGTCTAAATGGAATTATTGTTCTTTCTAAAGCTGGTGAAAACGCTATTTTATGCACGCTTTGTGGCGCTAATTCTAGTTTAGGTATGGTTTTTCTAAATATCCAGAGTGTTTCCAATAGGATTGCTTCACTTTTAGATTAGGAAACGCAATAATTTTTATTTTCTGTATTCTAAAATTAAAATGTAGAGAAAAAAAAGTAAGTATATTAGGTTTTGTCT
Source organism: Candidatus Nanopelagicaceae bacterium (assembly GCA_035530895.1). Taxonomy (GTDB): domain Archaea; phylum Asgardarchaeota; class Lokiarchaeia; order Sigyniarchaeales; family SOKP01; genus SOKP01. The sequence goes on along the minus strand of DATKTW010000090.1, from coordinate 4,539 downwards.
AAATTTAATCTCATTTTGTCTTCAAATCCCTAGAAGGATGTTTTTCGAGATATACTTTTATTACAGCCATAAAACCATTACCAATTCCTCCACCAATAGCCCCAAATATAGCTGCTAATAGTATTATGAGTATTAAAAATATCCATCCAGAACCTCCTCCAAAGATTAACTCTCCAAATTGATCGAGTGTTAAATAAACATTTCGTGTAAACACTCCAACTATAACATAGATTCCCCATGAGAGGGTGACACCACTAAAACCACTTAAGATCCCGCGTTTTAACGATTTGTTAAGCATTCCTGCAATAATCCCAGGTATTATTACTAACTGCCATACTGGAATTAGAGTTAGTAACATTGTTAGACATAAAACTATAACTATACTTATGTAGAACTTTCTATTTTCAATTTCCATGCCATTAACCTCCAGTTGGAAAGAAATATAATTTAGATTCAATTGAACTAGTAGGAAAGTTGTATAATGTGTTTGAGAAATATTGATAATGGTATTTACCTTGTAAGAAAAGTTGTTCTAGTTGATCTGAATAGTGTTTTGAATTTGAAAGACCTCGTTGTCCTGATGGAATTACGCTTAATGAATTATTTAAATCGCTAAAGTCGATAATTAGTCTCTCAGACGCTCCGCCTCTCGCGTACCCTACTCCATTTTTTATATTTACCCCAGAGGGATTGATGGTATACCCCTCCCCATCGGCTTCATAAGGACCTTTACTTAAGAAATCTAACTGAGTAAGAGAGGTGAAGTAAAGTTGATGAAGATCGCCCCACCTCCAAGTTGTTGGATCATCTGAATTATAAAAATCTTCTAACCAATCTATAGTAGCATTTAATGCTTGAATCATTATATCATCTCTTGTTTCATTTTCAGGCGTGGAGATATTATTGAACCAATGAGAAGATTCATTTTCTTTCATTAAATACTCTAATACCACAATTCTAGAGCGTATATTAATTCCATATAATGTGGATTCGTCGTCAAACGTAAAATCTTGGAAAAAATCTCTCCATTTACGATAAATTGTTGGTGCGTTTTCTTCCTTGTCCATTAAAAAACCCCAGCTTTCTAATTCAGTGAGAACATTATTGATTTTCGTGGGAATTGTAGGACCATAATAATCGTGAATAACGTCAATTAACTCTGGAATGAACGCCCTCGCTGCAGTTGAGTTCACATCGTTTTGTATATTTTTCATAGTCTCTACACTTACAGATCCATCAGCAGCATTCATAAGAAGTTCATTTATTCTTCTTGCTCTGTATCCATCAGCGTATTCGTTTTGTAAGAAATATTTTTTGTATTCCGGTCCTGCTACAATTTGGTTTGCGGAAGCTAAATATTTTTGCGATGGATTAAGAGAATTAGGTAATTCTTCAAAGGGAATATATCCAATCCATTTTCCTTCACCGTTTGAACCGTTATATGGGAGTGTTCCGTTTCCTAAATGTCCTGGAGGGTTTTTAGAATCGTCTCTAATCGGTACTTTGCCTGTTGGTCTAATAGCGATGTTTCCATCTATATCCGCGTATACAATATTTTGAGCAAGAAGAGTCCAGTATTTTGAACCTTCGTCAAATTCTGCCCTATTATTTGCTCGATCAAACCCATTACCAGCAAGGATATTGAAAAAGTAATCGTTAGCAGTCCATTTTGGCGCTAAAACAATGTCTCCTAGAGATGAAGATAATCCAAAATCAATTAAATCACTGAATACAGGCCCATGAACAGTATAGTTAACTACGAACTTAATTGTCTCTTGATCTTTAACTTTTATGTTATATGCTTTTTGTGTATAAGCTGTTGATATTCCGTTGTAAATGTAGTTATTTGGTCCATCCTTATTATAATAATACCAATCTATAACATCATATCCCGTGTTTGTGAACCCCCAACCTACCCTTTCATTATGACCTACGGCAACACCGGGCATCCCCGGTATTATGAAGCCATATACGTGAAATCCTGTATCTTCAGCTTTTAAATGTTGTTCATACCATACTCCTGGCATCAACCAAGCAAGATGCATATCGTTACAGAGGATTGGCGAACCTGTATTGCTCAAAGTGCCGTTAACAACCCAATTATTTGACCCTATTATTTGCTCTTTTTGGTTCTCCATTAAGATTTTCTCGGAATCAATTTCTTGAATCTTTTCTAGAAAGTTTGTAATTTCCGATTTTAAAGCGTCATTAGGTTTCAAATCAACTCCTGCTTTCATAGGACTTTCTGGATAATCCCCGTAATCGGGAATTATAGGGATTTGATAAGGTAAAGGTTCTCCAAAAAGTTCGTTATAATATGTATGATTCAACGATTGTAAAGTAACATATCTTTCTAAATCATTACTATTCCAAGACATCTGTCTTGCCATTTCCTGTACTAGACATAACGTATCGACGGTCGTCCATTTGGTAGGTTTAAAATCTGTTAGTTGGTATTCTAATGGTTTGAAATCGTTATGAGTTTCAATATAGAGATTAATTCCATCAACATACCTTTCAAATGAACTAAAATAATCAAGTGTTCCATTAGCATACATCTCTCTCAATAATTCATCAGTTTTAATAGCTGAATCCTCCATTCCCCTTGCAAGCGCGATTTTGTCATTGGTTAACATACTTTCTCCTAAAATTTCTGACAATCCTCCTCGCACTTGACGGCGCCACATATCCATTTGGAATAACCTGTCTTGAGCATGGCAATAACCTTGGGCAAAAAAGAGATCCTCTTCGTATTCGGCAAAAATATGAGGTATACCCCAATCATCACGAATAACAGTAACTTCCCCTCTTAACCCTTGTATATTTAACCTTTCTGCTGCTGGAAGCTCTCCCGGAACTTTCCATACTCCGTTTCCTGGAAATAAGAGGTTACCTAACGGGGGTATACCCATTAAGGGCAGTGAAAAGATAGTCATAACGATAATTGCGAGCGGTACAAAAATAGATAATTTTATTACAGCTTTCTTTGCAAGATTTCTCATAATATAACCTTTAAAATTATAATAATATCCATCGAATTTTTAGTAATAAATTCTAATATAAATCTATTTATATCAATTTGCTATAAAAACTATCTTTTTTTCAAAAAAGTGGTGATGATGATGCAAAATCCAATGAAAATTATCAGAACTTTTTCTGATTACGAACTAACAAAAAGACAGCTTCGAAGAAGGTATAAAATTTAAGATTTTACTACATAATAATGAAATCGAAACGGATTTTATCAGTAGTGAAAAATGATTGAAAATCAGGAATTTTCTATACTCCATTTCCAGGAAATAAAAGACATCCTAATGGATTATACCCAATAAAGGTATAGAGAAAAGAGACATTGTTATGATTGTTAATATGATGAAAACTGAAAATTCAATTAGAGATTTTTTTTCAGGAATTCTCATAATTTTTCACCATTTTTTATAAAAAACATAATTTGATAATAATTAAAAGAATTAAGGCTAAACAAAAATAAGAGTAATTATAAATATTCTATATATGTCTATTATTATATCTTTTAAATAAAAATAATTCTATAATATGTAAAGTATTAAAAATTAACATTTTAAATGATAAAAAGGTGAATTATAAAATTGGAACTCTTTGGATGGCTTAACGGGATTTCTGCTTTAGGTGTAGTCTCTGTAAATTTACTAATAGGCTTTTATTCGTTATATAAAGCAAATAAATTGAAAGCTAAACTTCTTACTGTTACTTCATTAACTATAATTTTTATTGGATTATTATGGTTGGGCCCAACCGTAGATTTTCTCAAAATTCTTATAACAGGAACTAATATTGAACCAGTTTGGGTATATCCATTACTAAGTTATATGTGGGCCGCTCCGGGTATAACTTTGGGTATGTATATTGGTGGAGAATTATTGATGTCAAAAAAAAAATGGATTCTAGTGAGTATTTTCCTTATTATAAGTATTGCTTATGAATTTTTTCTTTTTTCGAGCCCTATATCTTCTTTTAAATTTGTAGTACCATCACCCCTAGGTAGCGATTTGATTGATACATCTAGTAATTATTCGTACTACACTTCCTACTTTTTAATTGTTTTTATACTATCTATTTTAATATTTAACGGTAGTGGGTTTTTAGTGAAAGCTAAGCAAGCAACAGGAATTATAAGAAAGAAATTTCTGTTTTTATCCATTGGTTTTATTGTCTTTGCAGTCATTGTAATTTTTGATTCAATAGTTCCTCCTATGATTGCTTTATTCATTGTTAGATTTGGAATTATTATAAGTAGCATTTTATTATATCTCGGAATTAAAGCCTAAATTTTTTTTATTTTTTTTATTATTATTATTTTACTTTCTTTAGAAAAGCGGAACAAAAAAAGAATTAAAAGTTATTTTTCGGTTAGTTTTATCTAAAAAAATCTCAACTTAAAAAATATAATTTTCAATGAAGCTTACTTTCTTATTTCTTGAACATAATCAAAAATTGTATCAATTCTATCTTTTATACTACCAAACAGCCCTTCTTCTTCAGATATAACCGAATTTATAG
>DATKTW010000089.1:0-6243 GCA_035530895.1 Candidatus Nanopelagicaceae bacterium | reverse complement strand
TACATAGTGTTTTAGGTAAAAAATGTCTCTTATGTTTTGGAAATAAACCTCCCAAAGAAATGCAAAATATTCAATTATCTATTTTAGATCATGGATTCATAATAAAAGAAATGATTCCATATTTCAATCTTTATAAAGGTGCGAGTATATTGGGCCAATTTAGTCATCTTTTTTATTTAGAACTCGCTGAAATTCAAAATGTAGAAGATAAATTAAGTTTAAATATACTCCCAATTTATACGGCTGAACTAAAAGAAAGAAAGTCGAATCCCTACCGTCCTATTGGATATCATTTTGTTGGAGAAATGCGTTTTTCAGACCAAACCTTCCTTTTAGAAAATGAAAAAATTCAAAAAATTTTTCTAGACTCTTTAACTTACGCAGATTTAATAACTTACGATATTTTTCATCATAATTACCAGCCATATGGATATAGTGCTGTTGCCATACTTAAAACAAGTCATGCAGCAATTCATACCTGGCCAGAACACGGGTATATCAGCGTTGATATATTTATATGTGACGAGTTTTCTAAAGGATTAGAAGTTCTAAAATTCTTGAGAAATCATTTTAAACCCGAAAAATATGAGTTTCTTTACATGGAGCGAGGGAAGGGCTCTATGATTAAATATGAACCGCTTGATTTAGAAAACAAGAAATAGAGGTAATAAAATAAAAATATTCTGTATTAATTGTTTAAGCTTTACATCAGAATGTTGAGAGATTGTTATAAATAAATATATAAATATTTTTTAATACTGATTATTATATTCTAAAAGAATTATGCGAGGTAACAACCATGGGAGAAGATGAGTTAACAGAATTAAATGATCTTAAAGAAATTGCAATAGGGAAAATAAAAGCGGCATATAATCGCTCGATTGACGCCGAAGCAACACATTCAGTTCTCTGGGATATCACTGAAAAAAAAAGAAATACTTTACTTAAATTCGGTCTATTATTTAGTGTTATTATCATAATTTTTGCTTATTTACCGTTTATCTTTGGCGAAGTTATAATAATATGGGTTTTTAGTTTAATTGCAGAAATTTTAGCTTTTGTAATAGCTGGATTAACAATTTATGGGATTTTTCTTGCCAATTATTCGAAAGCTCATAAACAGCTTATTCACGTCGCTATTCTTTTGCGAAGACAAAGTTTAGATTTTCTACAATACAAGTTAGATAACCTTGATAAAGATGGTTATATTATCGAGTTAAAATCATTAGAAATAAATGATGAGAATCTTAAAGAAAAAACTCAGCTGTATACTGAAAAAATATCGACTCAATTAATAATGAGAATTACATATAATATTGAAGAACTTGAAAAAGCGGGGTTTAAAAAACATGTTATTACTCAACAAGCAATAGATTCTGCTAATGAAAAACTGCAGAAATTTAATGCATTAAGAACTTGTGAAGCGTGGCTTAAATTTGATTAAACTCTTTTTTTGTGTTAATGTTCACTCTTAGTTAACATAATTGTCTATTATCTTTGTTTTTGTATGTTCTATCAGCACAAATAAAAATTTGGATCACTTGCTTTTATATAATTAGAAAACAAATAATTATTGAAGGTAGTAGAAATTCGAGCTAACATTGGATTTCGCCCTCTATTAAACTCAAGTATGAGTTTAATTCTCTCTTAACCTATAATACTTCGGCTCGAATTGGAGCTCCTTTTCCTTCTTTTTCATAGAATTATCTATTTTTTGATTGAAATTGTTCCCTCAAGTTTAAGGATCAGTTTGCTTAATCATCCAATCACAATAATTTCTTTAATCTTTGTTAGAGCTCCACTAAAGAATTTAGTTAATAATGACAAAAATTTTTATAGAAATTATATGGTAATTATATTGTTAGATCTCTACATAAAAGTAGATAATTATTAAAAAAAAACCTAAATCCAGAAAGACAAAATGAAAAATTCAGCTGTAAGGCTTACTTTTTTAGGGGGCGTGAATGAAGTAGGAGGAAATAAAATCCTATTAGAAGATTTCAACTATGATGTAAAAATCTTTTTAGATTTTGGAATCAATATTAAGAATTTCAATGAAAACTTTGAAAAATACGAGGAACCATCTTCAGTTAAGGATTTAATAAAGTTAGGATTGTTACCTAATACAGAACACCTTTCAATTGAAAACTTATATACTAATTACGAAGCTAATAAGAGCCAGAAACACAATGATTTGATTACAAATGTAGATGGGATTCTTATCACACATCCACATAAAGACCATTTTTATGGTCTATCATTTATTAACAGAAATATTCCCATTTATACAGGAGTTTTTACAAAAAAAATTATTTCTGCTTATTATAAATGTTCAAAAGATTCGATCAGCAATAATTACGGTGGATTAGAATGGAATCTTTTTCGTACTGGAGATGTCCTTAATATCAAAGGATTAAAAGTAATTCCCGTGCATGTAGATCATTCGATTCCAGCAGCCTACGGATTTATAATTAAAACATCTAAACACAATATCGTTTATACGGGAGATTTTCGTATGCATGGACCCTTGTCAGCCATGACTCTAGATTTTTTGCATGAAATAACAAATATAGGGCTTGATAAAATTGATATCTTAATCTGTGAAGGGACACATATCCATAGGGGAGCAATTGAGTCCGAAAATAATGTGGAGAAAAATGTTGAACAACTTTTCCTTGAAAATCCTTATGATTTTTTTTTAGTAAAGTATGATCGTTTAGATTGGGATCGTTTCAGGACTTTTTCTTTAATTGCTAAGAAGCATGGTTGGAAATTTATCATTACCGAAAAAGACGCTTATTTCTATTATCTTATGAATAAAGATGAAATCTACGAAAGTATGAAAGATCCAAATATAATTGATGATGATCACATTTTAATATTATCTCATGGCAATGCAAGGTACCGTTGGCAAGAAAAAATAAGACAAGCACTACACAAGGAAAAGAAAGGTTTCCGGTTTATAAATTATAATGAAATTAAAGAATTAAAAAGTCAATTTTTCTTATATATTACTTCTGTCCAAAAAGATATCGTTGAAAAAATAAATCCGAATCTCAAGGGCGCATTTATATCGTCTAGTATAGATCCCTATACGGAAGAATATATTGATAATAATAGAACATTAACCCGCTATTTCCGTCAACTTGGCATTCCTTCTTACAGAGTACATGCGTCTGGACATGCGATGCCACATCATTTAATAAACTTTATCAATTCAGTTAACCCCAAATATTTAATTCCAGTTCACACCGAATATCCCCATTTTTTTAAAACTTTTTTCAAAAATTCTGAAATTGAGGTGCTAGTTCCTAATAAAAACGATAAAATCGATTTGGATTGAAATCAGATATAATAAAGGGAAGTGGTGTTTCTTAAATTGAAAAAAAAATGTTTGACATGTGGAATGATCCGTTCTAGTAAGGATCTCGTAAAATTAGAAAGCGGAGATTACATCTGCTTTTCCTGTTGGAATAAAAGGTTAACTGATAAGGTTAATTCACAAAAAAACTAAAAATTGTAATGATAAGAACCTCTAAAAACATACCATCAATAAGAGAGCAGATAAGTATATTTAGTGAGGTTAAATTTTTTGAGTTTAATTTTATTCTGAGTTTCTGAGCCTTGAGGTATTAGTGGCATTTTAATTACCCAGTCGTATTCTTCTAAATACAAATTATTATAGAAGATATTCTTGTACTTACACCAATCTAAAAACATACTTATTGATATACTCTCGTTTTTAAGAGATGGGACAGCCGACATAAAAAACCTCATTATATTTATAATTAATTGAATAACCCTATGCAGTGAAAATTGTTTCGCCTAATTTATATAAGATATACTCTTAATCAGCTTTTCTCATTAAAGGAAATAACGCAATTGGAAATACTTGATATTTACAGCAACCATCATAATATTACAAATTGATATATTTATATGTTTCGAAGTTTTGTTCAAATGAATAATTAATCAAAATATTAATATGAGTTGCCTTCTCTTTATTAAAACAACCTTCGTTAAACAAGAATTTGATGTAATAAATGAATTATGGTTTTTTTGGAAAAGTATTATGGGTTGACTTAACAAACGATAATTTTAGGGAGGAGGAAGTACCTGAAAAGATCTATCGTCAATTCATGGGCGGATACGGTTTAGGATGCAGATTATTATATGAAAGAATGCCTTCACACATAGAACCCTTGAGTCCTGAATCTATAATTGGATTTTTCCCAGGGTTGTTAACGAGTACTGCAGCTCCTTATTCAGGCAGATATATGGTTGTAGGTAAGTCACCACTTACAGGAACTTGGGGTGACGCAAATAGTGGTGGAACTTTTGGACCTGCGCTTAAAGCTTGTGGCTACGATGGAATTTTAGTTATAGGGAAATCTAAAAAACCAAGTTATCTTTCTATTATAGACAATACAATTAAAATTTTAGACGCTTCAGATATTTGGGGAAAAGATGTTATAGAAACCGAGAAAATTCTAAAAAATAAGCACGGTAACTCAATCAAAACCGCTGGTATTGGACAAGCAGGAGAAAAATTATCGAAAATATCTGGAATCGCAAATGACAAGGGAAGAATTGCCGCACGTTCCGGTTTAGGAGCTATAATGGGCTCTAAAAATCTTAAGGCGATAGTTCTTAGTGGTAATAAGAGAGTTGAGATCTTTAATCGCGAAAAATTTTATGATTTGATAAAAGAGTATAATAAAGTAGCCAAGAATAAACCTTTAACCTCAATGAAAAAGTCGTTTTTAGGTGGAATGTTTGGAATGGTAAAATTTATGCGCAGACTTAAAATTGGAATGATTAATGCGCCAAATTTTATGCGAACAATTTATCGTAATTATGGGACTAGTATTGGAAATACAATTAGTGCGGAGACGGGGGATTCTCCCATTAAAAATTGGGCAGGAATAGGTATGTATGATTTCCCTTACGAAAAATCAGTCAATTTATCATCAGTTAATATTACCAAATATAAAGTAAAAGAATATGGATGTTTTAGTTGCCCTGTTCAATGTGGAGCAATTCTTAAAATCCCTGAGTTAAATATTGAAGAAATGCATATTCCTGAATATGAAACTTGTTGTGCATTCGGTTCTCTTTTGCTTAACAATGATTTATTCTCAATATTCCAGATTAATGACATTTGCAATCGAGCCGCAATTGATACAATTTCAGCGGGAGCTACCGTTGCTTATGCAATTGAGTGTTTCGAAAGGGGGCTTATAAGTTTGGAAGATACAAATGGTTTAGAATTAACATGGGGCAATAGTAAAGCCATAATACATCTAGTTAACAAAATAATACTCCGAGAGGGTATCGGCGATTTATTAGCTGACGGAACAAAAATAGCATCGGATAAAATTGGAAAAAATAGCGAACAATTTGCTATGAATTCGTTAGGTTCAGAAATTCCTATGCACGATCCACGATACTTTGAATCTTTAGCATTTTCATATGCCTTTGATCCGACGCCAGGAAGGCATACTACGGCAAGTATTGATTTTGCTGAAATTGGACCTTACGATAAGTTCGAAAAGAAGCTAAGTCTCCCAAAAAAGCAAAAACAAAACGAAAACAAGAGGATTGAAGCGCAAGTTATTACTACAGGGTTTCATCAAATACTAGATTGTGCTGGTATGTGCATGTTTTCAACATCTTTTGGGCCATATCCTTTTATTGATCTTTTAAATTCATTAACAGGGTGGAATGAAAATATTGATGAGTATATCGCAACCGGTCTAAGAATCCAAACATTGCGTCAAGCGTTTACATTAAGAGAAGGGATAAAAATATCTCAGAATGAACTTCCTGATAGAGTAATAGGAATACCCCCCGCTAAAAAAGGACCCCTAAAAGGTAAAACTATAGAATATAAAGACTTTTATAGAAAGTACTGCATAAAAATGGGGTGGAATCCCGAAAATGGATATCCTTTAAAAGAGACACTAGAAAAACTAGACCTTGAATTTGTGATTAAAGATTTGTATTAAAAATTCCCTTTTAAAAACTTAACAATCTAATTAAAGAGAACATTCTTACTCTTATGGCTTCTGATAATGATACTCAGGAAAACCTACAAAACTTTCTGAAAAAAGAAATTTTAAAAGATGCTAAAAGAATAAAAAATAAATATCCTCCTATTTCAGAAAAGGTTAACGGAATCTCTAAGTCTTTAAAGATTAAGAACATTTATGAGTTAAAAGGAAATTTAAATAATTTCATTTT
>DATKTW010000088.1:0-6091 GCA_035530895.1 Candidatus Nanopelagicaceae bacterium | reverse complement strand
TTACCGTCATGGTAGCCGTCGGCCCACCCATCTTTATAGCCTTTCTTGTAACCTTCATTATGTGCTGTTTTTTGTGCTTCCGTTAAGCCTGTAATTGCAAGCATCTCGTCAGCTTCTTTTCTGTCACTTGCTTTTTCATTTCCTGTCACTTGCTTTTTCATTTTCTGGTAAGCTTTCATATTTCCCTCCTAACGACCTAATCAGCCGCCCGCTCTTTGGGTCGGCTGCATGACCTTGTTAAATTATATAAAATCCTGTAATGACATCTGAGACGAATATATTCTCCTTTTTATTTTCCATCTAACAGTAAATGCAAAACTTTTTTTATCTACATCCTATAATTTTCTAAATCTAATAATTTAGTTTTGTCTAAATATTTATAAGCTACCCTCTTAATTTCTATATCCTCTATATTAAATATTTCTCTAGCTTCTAACTTATTTTGTAATATCTTATTAGCTATATCTATATAATTAATAAAATTAACACTTTCAGGAAATAAATTTAAATTATCAATCTCACAACCTTCAGGGATAGTGAGCTCTTTTAATTGATTATTACTTAAATTTAAATAACTAATCTTACAACCTTCAGGGATAGTGAGCTCTTTTAATTGATTATTACTTAAATTTAAATATCTAATCTTACAACCTTCAGGGATAGTAAACTCTTTTAATTGAATATTACTTAAATTTAAATAACTAATCTTACAACCTTCAGGGATAGTAAACTCTTTTAATTGATTATTACTTAAATATAAATTATCAATATCACAACCTTCAGGGATAGTGAGCTCTTTTAATTGATTATTTTCTAAATCTAAATCATCAATGTTACAATCTTTAGGGATAGTAAATTCTTTTAATTGATTATTACTTAAATATAAATTATCAATATCACAACCTTCAGGGGTAGTGAGTTCTTTTAATTGATTATTACTTAAATTTAAACTATCAATGTTACAATTTTTAGGGATAGTAAACTCTTTTAATTGATTATTACTTAAATTTAAATAACTAATTTTACAATCTTCAGGGATAGTAAACTCTTTTAATTGATTATAACTTAAATTTAAATTATCAATCTCACAACTTTCAGGGATAGTGAGTTCTTTTAATTGATTATTACTTAAATTTAAATAACTAATCTTACAACCTTCAGGGATAGTAAATTCTTTTAATTGATTATTACTTAAATATAAATTATCAATATCACAACCTTCAGGGATAGTGAGCTCTTTTAATTGATTATTTTCTAAATCTAAATCATCAATCTCTAAAATATTATTAACAATTTTGTACTTTCTAATATTATACTTATCTATAAAATCTTGATGTGTCATAATTTAAAACTCCTTGACGTCCTAATTTATTAATTTAATTAGCGCTTCTTTATGCTTTTTAGATAGTTTTATGTAGTTTCTCAAAACTTATCCGATTTCAAAAGCTGTGCATAGAGATTTATTATTTGTTTTTTATTATATTTTTTTAACTCAAGGATGTGCGAATTCAATATTCTATATTTTATCTCTTTCATTCGCTATCGTCCTTTATTTCTAAAATACACATTACTTCAAATAAGAAAGTACTATCAAATAATTTTACAAGCTTCAAAAAGTTAAGAAGGCAGGGCGATCGTGTACCTGACTCATACATAGATATTAAGGATGGTTTCACTTTTAATAAATACGCGATATCTGATTGAAATAAATTACTCCTCATTCTTGCAAGGTATATGCATTTCCCCAATCGCTTTTTGAATTTTCTGTTTTTCATTTCAGTCCTTTACTTTTAAGATTATTGTATTTATCATGGTCTTAATTGTTCGAATTATCTATGTAAGAATTAAATCCATTTAGCACCGTTGAAAAATCTTTTACATACGCATTGATGGTTTCTGGAGAAATTTCATCAATTGACTTAACATTTAGATACATCAAAAACTCAGCAGTAGGAATTCCTGAAGAGTTTATTAGCTTCATGAATTTTTCTTTGTCAGGAATAGATTCATTGACGTCATCTCGATGTAAAATCCTACTAGTCATGTTCTCATTGGCATTTTTATTAGTATGTTTTTTACGATGACATTTAATACATAAAGTAACTCCATTGTCTTCTTTAAATCTTAATTTTTTGTATATTGAATATTTTTTTATATGATGAGCATTTAATTCTTCTCCTATTTGCCCACAGATTTGACATGTGTATTTATCTCTAATGAAAATATCATTTCTCCAATCTTGATATTTTTTACTCTTTCGTTGTTGTTTTTGGCTTCTTTCCCAATAAGGTATTTTACCACCAATCCATGTTTCTATTTTTTGGGTGTCTTGATTAATAGCGCAATGACAATTATTAAGATGAATGCCATTTACATTTAAAAAATATTGTTCATCTATGAGCTGTAGCCTGAATGCACATTCGTCGCAATATTGCTTCCCCTCATTTTCAATAAACCCATCCATATCATTAATCACAATATTACAATTATCGCATGAATAATAAACAAGAGGAGTAAATATATCGCCATTTGGCATATAAACTATTTTTAAATAACTCACCCTATATCCTTTTTTTGAAATTTTTCTATCTCAGTTTCTAAAACTCTCCACCTGTATCCAATTTTATACGCTTCAATCTTACCGGTCTTAATTAATTTCAAAACAGTTTTAGTGCAACATTTTAATATTTTTGACGTTTCTTTAGTAGTGTAATTCTTCATAACTCCATTATATTACCTCTAATTCTGTTTGTCAAGGAAGAAAATCATTCAATCCACATTTATTTTTAAAAGTATGAGCCAAAGTCTAAAAACAGAAATAGCCTCAGCACTTTTTTAATTTAATACTGAGGCTATTGTTTATTTTTTATCTCCTGTTTTATAAACGGACATACAAAAACCTGGAGGCCAATCCAAAATATCGTAAAGCTTAAGATCCTCACTGAGCACCATATTTTCTACCTTACATCTTTTAGTTCCAAATTCTTCAAAACATTCTTTTGCATCTTCTTTGTGCATTTTTTCCCAAAGCCTTCGTTCTTTTTTTGGTAATTCTACCCATTGGATATATAAACTATCTGGATCTTTTATATCACAATATAACTGTTCCTTTTTTCTTAGCCAAAACTATTCAAAAGGCAATTCGTTTTCCGCTTACAGGCGTTAGCCTATGCGCTGGAATCTTGGTTGAGCAGTCCCAACCGATAGCTATCAGTCCGTTTTAGCAATATGGATTTAACAGTTTTGTAGTTAGTCCATCTTGATATCTCAGAATCATAAAATCTTGCTAAAACGTTTTTAGCGGCATTCCAATCTGCTCCAAATACAACCCCATCCTCACAGTAAAATCGATCACCTTTCCTTTTGCCTGTAAGGCATCCGGTTCGATGGTCGATTTGCGATGAATAAGAAGCATTGACGGAGTGCATAGAAGAACTTCTTCTGCGAGATACTGTATCTAAAGATTTAGCTATTACCCCTTTTGTCCAGGATGATAGTTTTCTATTCATATTTTTCCCGAATGATCTTGAAATAATTGGTGAAGTTAAATCTTCGGAAATAATCGTACCTGCTTTATCAATTAAACTATGAGTAGCATTAAATATCATGGTTCTAATCTTGTTTTTTGCTTTAATTTTATGACTATTCAACTTTTGTATTCCAAGATTATTTTTTAAAATTCTATCTTTTTTTACTCGATTGCTTTTATTTGCTATTTGAAATATTTTATTTCTTGCTTGATATTTTTTCTTTAGGTAATCTGATTCTTGAGATATTATCTTACCTAATCCTTCGCCATAGTGAATCCCATCGGAATCGACAAAGACTTCTGTGAATCCTTTATCAATCCCAACGATCTTTGTTCCACAGTTATTTTTTATCTCAATATCAATTGCAAAATGTATTTCAACTTTATTATTTCTCAAAATAATTCTAAGAGTTCCAGTTGGCTCAAAACTGGAAGATAATGGAATAGCTATCCTTTTTCCCTTTACTAAGCTTGGTATCGAAATCCACGTTTTTCCGTTTCTTTTAAAAATAGAATAATTGTCAGAGCGAACAATAATTTGATTGTCGGTATGATTATGTCCTCGATGATAATATTTACGCATCATTCTTGTTAAATATTTATCTTCAGTCCATTTGTTTGATTTTAAAAGAACATATAATCGTTTTAGTTCTTTTTCGTCAGAAATATGTTTTTTGATAGATTTTCTGACATTTACCTTTGCGGCTTCTTGGCTTAAAGAAATATCAGAAATTGTATCACGAAGAGTTTCCTTCCATGTATTAGTGCTTAGAGGCAAAAAATCTCTTTTTTCTTTTAACCATAAATCACGAATAGCTCTATCTTTAATACCAACTCCATTAATAGAGCCAAATTTTTGCCAAATTTCAGAACGTAGATCACCCAATAACTTAGCTTGCATTTTTAATGCTTCGTATTTTCCTTGATTCAAATTACTACTGTAAAATATTCTAGTCGCCTTCATTAGTTTTAACTATTTTTTTTAAATCCTTTTTATATTTACGCAATCCATATAATCTACAACTAAAAGTATGGATAATGGTCATTAAATCCTCGACCATTTCTTGCTGAGGAGATAGTGATTCTTGATTAACTACGATTATTTCGCATTCATTTTGATTTGCTAAATATGAAAAAAAATCAAATCCAAAGCGGCAAAATCTATCTTTATGCGCAACAATTACTTTTTGAATTTCTCCTGATGTGATTCTCGATATCAGTGTTAGAAATTGCTTCCTTTTGAAGTTCATGCCGCCGCCTATTTCTTGCATCCACTCATCTACAGCAATCCCGCCACTTATACAGAATTGCTCCATAGCCGATACCTGTGATTTAAGATCATCTTTTTGGCCTGATGAAGACACCCTGCAATAAACGATAATTTTTCTTTCAACGTCTTTAATTCCTAATATTTTTCTAATGTCTGATTCATTATAATATCGCTGCCCAGTTAGAGTTCTTTTAGCAACCAATCGTTTTTCATGATCCCAGCGTCTTAAAGTCGAAGGTGACTTACCTATTCTTGTTGCGAATTCTTTTATTTTATATATCTTCTTCATAATGAATAAGTATACACAGGAGTGAGTAAAAAGTCAAGTACTGTTATCATTCTCTTTGCACCAATCTATGAATTTCATTTTGCTTGTTGTTACGATCATTCCATTCTTTTTAAAAAACTCCCCAAGGGTTTCTCTACCTCGGCACTCACTTCGGAATCCAAATTTATCTGTATCTGAAGATTCGTCTCGTTTAGCTGAAAATAATCCTTTCAAATCTTCACAAAAATTATCCTTATAAGTTTCTTTTAAATCTTCCCATTTTTCGGGAGAATCTACTAACCCGAAATATCTATTTCCTTCAAACCAAAACTTTTTCCATGCCATAATTTACTCCTTCATAGATTCTCGTATAAGCATAATTCCTTCGTTTTTACACCACTTATGAAGCTGTTTGGCCGTAAAAATACAGTCCTTAGCACTAACAGTACATTTATTTTTCAATTTTTCGCAACACATTGCTTTGCAAAACTCATATTTTTTATACTCATCGCTCACTTCAAACCCTCCTTTTCGTCCATCCATTCGATCTTTCTCTTAAGCCACCAATACAGTTGTTTTTTCTCATTCTCTGGGATTTCCTTGTCTTCTGCCTCTGTCGTCCATTCGATTTTATTTAAGAATGTAACTAAAAAATTTAATCGAACTTTCCATGTCATTTTATTTATTTTTTCGATTACGTCGTCTGTATCTATAACCGACATTATTTCTATGTCCATCAGTTCTCAAATTCCTCTACTAATTTCAATAATTCTGCGCATAAATCCACAGAATAAAAAACGTCACAATCATCCTCATCTGCTTTAAACGCACCATCACTACTTAATTTAAATATTCTATCTTTCCCGTGCAATGAGTCCCAAAAACAAAGGCATGTCGTTCCATTGCCCCATTTTGAAAGCTCCATATTGTCTTTTGACATTTACAGTTCCTTGCTATCGATGTTTTCTGTGATTCTCTCACCTTTCAACGTTGTCGTGAAAGTAACGCTATGTATAGCCTCAAC
>DATKTW010000087.1:0-28354 GCA_035530895.1 Candidatus Nanopelagicaceae bacterium | reverse complement strand
AGAACATTTCCTCTTTTGGTCTATCGGCAAATATTCGCAGGTCAGATGCCATTATTAATTCCATCCCATACCCGATAGCGGTGCCTTGAACCTGAACAATTATAGGTTTTTTCATAATTAACATTTTCTGTGTGATGTTTCTTCCATACACCTTCATTTCATCGAAATATTCTTTATTATCCTCAAGAGATTTAGATTTAATATCAATTCCGGCACTGAACATTCGATTACCGGTACTTTTTAACAATATACACTTAACTTTTTCATCTTCATCGGCTTCTATGAGCTTAGTATATAATTTTTTCATCAAATCCAAATTAAATGAATGAGCTGCAGCTGGTCTATTTAATTCAATAGTTGCAACCCTACCTTTCAATTCATATATAATGATATCTTCTTCAGACATTCTTCTCAATACTTTGATATTTTATAATTATAAATAGTTTAAAAAATAAAAATTTTAAGCGAATAATTAATTTTTAAAAGCGATTATATTGACATAATTTAGGTGTTATGTGTTTCACGAAAACGTATTTGATTGGGTTAATTCTTTCAGAATCGATAACTACATCGGATATTTTGCTGTAAACAGAAATCAAAAGGTTTTATCGTTATATGGCTAAACCGATAGGATTTAATGAAACATTAGATATTATTAATTTTCTAATAAAAATTATAAATTTCTTTTAAAAACTTATACTCTTGTAATATTTAATTCTAAACATTGATTCTTTTGTTATAATGCCTAATGAAGATTCGATAGACGATAAGAACTTTAAAGATTTAACTCCGATGATGAAACATTGGTACAGTGTTAAGCAGAACCATAAAGATAAGTACCCCGACCATATTATTGCCTATCGAATGGGAGATTTCTATGAGTTTTTTTATGAGGATGCTGTAAGAGTTTCTAAACTTTTAGGTATCACCCTAACTAAACGAAAAGTAGGAAGCGATGCCTACCCCCTTGCTGGAATTCCTCACCACGCAGGTAATTATTTAAAAAATTTAGTGAATTTAGGACAAACTGTCGTCGTTGTCGATCAACTAGAGGATCCTGCTACGGTTAAAGGTAGGATCGTAAAGAGGGGCGTGGTACGAATACTTTCTCCAGGAATCATTACTGAACCTGATATGTTAAAATCAAACGAGAACAACTACATCTGTTCAATTGTTAAGGAAAGAAATGGTTTTGGTATCGCGTTCGTAGATCTTTCTACAGGCGAATTTTTTACAACTGAATTTTTAAAAAAGGAACAAGATCCTTTTGAAAAAATACTAAGTACCTATTCTCAATATGATCCAGTGGAACTGATAGTACCTACTGGATTAAAAAAGGACGAGCGCCTTTTTATGCTATTATCAGATTTGAACGATGCTTTAATTAAAACCTACGAGGATAATGTGTTTGATTTTGATGAAGCGTATGATCTTCTCAAGAGACATTTCAATATTTCAAATCTAAACAGTTTTGATTTAGAAAGTAGTGAACTAGCAGTTCAAGCTTCAGGAGGATTATTAGCATTTTTAAAAGAAACTCAGAGAGATGTAATTCCAAACCTTTTCAAGATAAATTACATTCGAGAAGAAAAACTATTACATATAGATTATATAACGCAAAGGAACTTAGAGCTAGTTAACTCTTTATGGGAAAAGGGGAGAGATTTCACATTGTATTCGATTTTTAATCAGACACATACGCCTATGGGATCTCGATTATTAAGGAAAATTATCTTGCAACCCTTAACAGATCTAAATGAGATAAACCAAAGAATTAATATTGTTCAGAAATTTAAGGATGACGTTTTCTTAAGATCGGAATTAAGAGAGGAATTAAAGGTAATAGGTGACCTTGAAAGATTCATCAACCGAATTAATTATGCTAGAAATAGTAATGCTCGCGAATTGATAAACATCAAGTACGCATTGGAACGAATACCCAAAATTAAAAACTTATTAGAAAAAACTAATATTCCAGAAATCTCAAAATTCAACGACAAAATCAAGGATTTTCAAGAAACGAGAACTTTAATAGATGTTTCTATGAAAGACAATCCTCCTACTACAGTTAAGGAAGGCAATCTTATCAAAACGGGGTTTAATAACAAGATCGATGAATTAAGAGACATACTCCAAAATGGCAAGAATTACATTCTTGAATACGAAAAAACTCAAAGAGATAGATGGAAGTTAAATTCTGGTTTCAAAGTAGGACACAACAACATACTAGGCTACTACATTCAAATCACTTTAAGAACTCTAAAAGAGATTCCAAAAATACCTGATGAATATGTAGAGCGACAAACGCTTAAAAACGCTAAGAGATATACCACTAGCCAACTTAAAAAACTTGAAGAAAAAATCATCCAAGCTGAAGAGCAAATAAGCGAATTGGAATACGAAGTCTTTTCTATTATTAGAGAAAAGGTTATAGGAAAAACATTAGATATATTAGAGACCGCTAGAAATATAGCTTTTATTGATGTTTTTGCATGCTTTGCGGAAGTTGCTGAGAAATATAATTATTGTAAACCTAAGATGAATACTGAAGACATTATCCTTATTAAGGAAGGAAGGCACCCCGTAGTAGAGCAAATTAATATGTCTGAAAGGTTTATACCGAACGATTGTTATTTGGACACGAATAAAGAGCAGGTTTTAATCATTACCGGGCCAAATATGGCAGGCAAGAGTACATTTCTCAGACAAGTTGCTCTAATCTGCATTATCGCTCAAATGGGGTGCTTCGTACCAGCAAAATCTGCAAATTTAGGCATAATTGATCACATTTTTACTCGAATTGGCGCTTCTGACGATTTAGCAAGGAAACTAAGCACATTCATGATAGAAATGACGGAGACTGCAAAGATATTGAATTTTGCTACTCAAAAAAGTTTGGTAATCATTGATGAGTTAGGTAGAGGAACGAGCACTAGCGATGGTCAGAGTATTGCTTTGGCTACATTGGAAAAATTACACGAATTAAAGGCAAAAACTCTTTTTAGTACTCATTATCACCAGTTAACAGAAATAGATTTACCGCGAATTAAAAATTATCACCTTGATATTATTGAAAATGAGGATGGAAGTATAAATTTCATTCGGAAACTGAAACTAGGAAGTACAGATAAATCTTATGGAATTCATGTCGCAAAAATTGCGGGAATTCCAGACGATGTCATCATAAGAGCGTTCGAAATACTAGATCAAATCGAAGTAAAAGATCCGTTTAAGGCTACTGTTAAAAGTAACGGTAATGACATATTACAGGGGAAATATCACGACAAATTTATTTTAGAAAAACAAGTGATGCTAGATCGATTGAACTCCGCCTTAGAATTGAAGCAAAACGAATTATCTGAATGTGAAGATGAGATGATTCTCATAAATAAGGAGTTAGTAAAAAAGAAGAGCGAATTACAGAACATCCCGGGCAATAGAGCGAATTCAACAATTCAATTAGATATCAGACAGCGTAATGATGTAAAAAAAGAAAAAAAATATGTGCAGACTACTTTTTTTAAACCGGAAATCATAACAGAAACGCAACCTGAAGATGATGTTAAAGAATTATTAAAAATTGTTAATGATATCGAACTTGAGTCACTAACTCCGGTTGAAGCGATGAAAAAACTTATTATTCTTAAAGAAAAATTATCTAAACTCAAAATAAACTATAAATAATTGGTAGAATCATCACTACTATGCTTATATAGATATAGAATGCAATCAGAATCAATACAACTGCGTTTTTGATCTGATCACTTTTTTTATACTTTTCAAAGCTTTCAAATATTATGATAAGCATAAACCCTAAAAACATTAAATGTGAGGGTTGGACCGCTTTCCATATTATAGGATCAAGAAATGTGAGTCCTTGAATTCCAGGAGTAGTATTTGTCCAATTATTTAACATCTGGAGTAAATAATCTGGAAATATGATATATGGCAAACACATGAGTAAGAAGGGTAAAATATAGTAAATTAAATCTTTGACTTTAATTTTTTTTGCAACTAATAAAACAGGAATAAATAGAATTGAATTGATTTTTATCATGGAAAGAGCAAAAAATATTCCAGACAACCACATCTTATCTTTTTCTAAAAAAGTGTAAGACAGAAGTAGGAAGAATATGATAAGAAAATTACAATTATTATACCAACCGTCAATGAGAAAACCAACTAATATAGTAAAGTAAAAGTATAAGAGATTTCTTCTGTTTTTGATTATTTTAAAACCCTTAAGGACAATATAACTACTGGTAATTAATCTTAATACGTCCCAGATGGATACACTTACTTCAAACGGAACCAAACCCATTGGATAAAATATGAAGTACCAAAAGTAAAGGTAATAAGGAGGCCAGTCGGGAACTCCTTCTGGAACTGCAACTGGATCGTAGAAATTTACTAAGCCGTTTTTTAATCCTAGTAGAAGTATTTTAAAATCGACATCTCTTGAGCCTTCAAGTAGCAGTGGAAAGTCAAATATATTAAGAAGGATTCTCGTGATGAATAGAAAAATGGTGACTGAAGCCAGTAGAATGACCATATTTCTATGAATGGTATAATGTATCTCTTCACTCATGATTCCATTTAAAATTTTATATCATAAAATCTTAATTGTAAGTATTAATAGAAATTTAAAAGAATTTTGTTGCTGTCTGTTATATTTCAATTAACTGCAATTATTTAATTCTTAATAGAGTTTTATTTTAAATTCGATAGTTACATGATTATATATACTCGAAAAAAAATTGAAGAGGAAAAATTTGAGTAGACCAAAAATAAAGAAAATTATCGATGCTGAAAAGATAGCGGCTGGAGAGGTAGTAGACAGACCTGCAAATGTAGTGAAAGAATTACTTGAAAATAGTATCGATGCGGGAGCTAAAGAAATACGTATTGTTGTTAAGAAGGCTGGGAAAAATTTAATTCAGATTATCGACGATGGATACGGAATACCCTCGGATGAAATACTAATAGCGTTTGAGAGATATACAAGCAGTAAAATAGTAAAAATCGAGGATTTAGAGAAACTGTCCACTCTAGGTTTTAGAGGTGAAGCACTAGCTAGCATTGCAGCAGTGAGTCAAGTTGAAATTACTTCTAGAGTTAAGGAAAATGAAAGAGGAGTTAATATAATTATAGAGGCTGGGAAATTTGTTGAAAAAAAGGAGGCTTTCTGCCCTATCGGAACCAATATTAAAGTAAAAAACATATTCTATAATATTCCAGCAAGGAAGAAGTTTCTTAAACAAGATCCTACAGAGCTTGGTCATATAACTGATATTATACAGCGATATTCCTTAGCTTATCCTCAAATTCATTTCATTTATAATCACAATGAATTAAATATACTAAATTGTCCTGGTTCGAACGATTTAAAAACCACCGTTTTCCATATTTATGGAAAAAAGGTCGCAAATTTAATGGAACTAATCAACTATGAAGGAAACAATATAAAACTACACGGGTTAATTGGACACAGCGAGGTCTCTAAAAACAATAGAACGCATTCGAGTTTATTTTTAAATAAAAGATATGTAATTAGCGACCTTTTATTTGGAGCTGTTCAAGAAGCGTATAAAGGCACATTAATGATCGGAAAATTTCCATTCTTTATTTTGCATTTAGAAATAGATCCTTCAGTAATAGATTTTAATGTACATCCAAAAAAATTGCATATCAGGTTTGAAAACGAGGAGTACATCTATAATAAAGTTTACAACATTGTTCGCAAGTTTGTAGAAGAGAAATTTATAGAAAAAGAAATTACTCACATATTTTCAGACTTAAGTGAATTTTCTCAAAATGAAAAAGATCTCGATGATACTGCGTTCTACAAAGATCCCGAGAGTAATAGTGTTGCGAAAGGAAAACATCCCAAAGTTATTAATGATGAAGAAGTGAATAAAGGAGAGAATGGACAATTAAAATCGTTATCATTAGAAGAAGTACCGACAGAGAAAACTGTTCAACTAAATTTGAGCAATAAGGATAACATTAGCGAAAGAATTGATAAGTCTTCAGCGGAGTCGTTTCTGAGAGGAGATTATATCAAAATAAAAAACTTTCCGAAATTACGCTTGATATCCCAAACTGGTCAATTGGGTAATAAAACTTATATTGTGTTAGAGGGAATAAATGAAAATGGAGAAGAGGGTTTTTACATTTTAGATCAACATGCAGCATCTGAGCGCGTAAATAAAGAATATTTTTTTAACTATTTTCAG
Organism: Candidatus Nanopelagicaceae bacterium; assembly: GCA_035530895.1. Taxonomy (GTDB): domain Archaea; phylum Asgardarchaeota; class Lokiarchaeia; order Sigyniarchaeales; family SOKP01; genus SOKP01. Next base: position 22,118 of record DATKTW010000087.1, on the reverse strand, counting down.
AACTCTAAAAAAGAAAGGCAAAATTTAATTAATCCCCTTAAAATCGAAGTAAGTCCAAGTGAAAAATTCTTCTTAGAACCTAATTTAAGAGAAATTTCTAAGCTAGGATTTGATTTTGAACATTTTAGAGGGAACACATTTGTTTTGAGAGCTGTTCCTACAATTATGGAAAAAGTTCCTAACATCAAGATAATTACTGAAATAATAAGTGATTTAACTGAAATTGGCAAAGAAGCAAGTTTTACAGAAAAATTAGACGAAATTATTAATTATTTGGCATGTCACAAAAGTATTCGAGGGGGCGATGACTTGAGCTTGAAGAGTATTAGAAAGTTAATTATAGACCTCGGAAATTGTAAGGATTCATTCCATTGTGCACATGGAAGACCAACGCTAAGATTTTTCTCATTTAAAGAATTAGATAAGCTTTTCAAACGAATAATTTAGTTTAATTCACTAAAATTTCAGTTAATTTTATTGAATAAAAATACAAACATGTACGGAATATATTAAGCAGAATTGTAAAAATTCACGCTTTACTGAAAGCTATTCCTTCAATTCCTTGTATTCCTTCAACTTGTTTAAAAAGTCCTTCGAGTTTGTCTGTACCTCCCCATTCTTCGGGGTATCTAACGCGAACCCTAGCTTTTTGTAAACCAAATGCCACTGGTTGTATGTCGTAGTGTTCTATTACAGCGGTTTCAGGTAGTACACTTTTTAGCTTTGATACAAATTCTTCAAAATCCACATCTATATCTTCTGGAACAACATCTATTAATGCTACAAATTCTCCCAATTTACTCAACTCTTTAATGTTATTGTTTAAGGTCCAATGAACGAACACTTAAGACATGTATATTCGTTTCCCATAGCCCTACATCGTTCGCATCTCCAAATAGTAACATCTCCACACTGGGGACATGGAAAGTGAACTGCAGCTTCGTAAGGGGCTATGGGTCGTCCACAAGAGAAACACATATTCTTTTTATATGCTGACATCGTAATTACAGTTAGTCATAGTTATCTTTAATGGATAATAAAATATCCAATAACTTTAATTATTTTCGATTTTAAAGAATAGTATTACTACTATTTCGCGGTTGTATTCGTAATCAATATTTATATAAATTCAGAACATAATTATTATAAAGCTTATTTTATTTTATACGAAAATTAGTCTTTTGGAAAATTGCGATGCCAGAAAATAAAGTGAAAAAATATTTTAGTCTTATAGAAGCTTGGGCTTGGTGTGAAATTTGCACCGAAATGGTTGATATGAGAGTCGATAAAGACGAGATTAAAGCGGGATTAAAAATGGGTATTTATACGAAAGAACATAAGCATGTTAACCCTCATCCTGATCCCGAAGACGTCGATGATATTTCCAGTCAAGAACATACTATTTTTATTTATATAAATGATAACTATGATATAACGGGTGTACGATCCTTTTTTGGGGATTCACCTAGTATGAGCGATGTTGGTGCAGGAACAATTGAGGAGGGTGGAGAAGTGAGAATACCTATAGTAGTAAAGGAAGTACAACCAATGAGTGTACAATTAGGCATGATATCAATGGATGAGTTTAAATTATTAAAAGTGTGCGATGGAATGAATTCAGTAGAGCAATGCGCTGAGATTGCCCAAAAACCGATCGATAAAGTTGAAAAGATGCTTGATAAGTTAAGAAAGAAAGGATTAGTCAAAGTTATTAAAAGGACATCTGGATAGCGAGAAGTTCAGATTCATTCCCGTTCATAACCTCCTTTATTATGAAATCTAATTTCAAAGCTTTAAGCTTAATTCCTAACTAAATTTATAAAAACAGATTCTGAAAAAGTAAAAAGATATATTTAGATTAAATTTGCGCTCTTTATCATTTTTCTAGTGATCGATTCGAAAACTTCTTCGACATTCTCACCAGTCTTAGAAGAACATTCATAATTACCTTGTAAATTGTACTTTTCAGATAATTCCATAGCGTCTTCAGACTCAACAGATCGTTTTTCTTGAAGATCTAATTTTCCACCAACCATCACTATCGGTATTTTAATCTGCTTATCCTGTGCGTTTTTCTCAAAAATCGAGAGCCAGTCGTCTACATTTTTTACGCTAGTATATCGGGTTATATCGTACATAAAAATTCCTCCATTAGCTCCTTTCGCGAAACTAGGTAAAAGAACTTTAAATCGCTGTTCTCCACCGAAATCCCAAATACGAATAACCACTCTCTTGCCCTCAATTTCTAATTCTTTTATATAGAAATCTGCACCAATGGTCATTTTAAGACTTCCATCAAATACTCTTGTCAGATAGCGATTGACGAGAGTAGTTTTTCCTACTCCTCCATCTCCAAAAATACATAACTTAAATGCAAGTTCACGATCTGTCATAATATCAATCTTCTTCTAATGTAATTTTAACCAATTAAATATAATATTTAATTTCTTATTTTAAAGTAAAACTTTCTTTTATATTTATTTATAATTTTAACTTCCTAATAAAAGAATCTTCTAATGGTGAGGTTAGATAATCCTTTAATTTCTAAAGACATGTGTAAGAACAAAAATAATAAATACCATATAGGATAAAACTAAAATTATGTCAGATCAAAAAATTTATTATAAATATTGGCCTGAAGGAGTTCCAAAAAAGGTTAATATACCACAGAAGAATTTAGTAGAATTTCTCGAAGATTCTGTTAAACGCTATCCTAATAATGTTGTAACATATTTTATGGGATTCGAACTGACCTATGCTAAGCTACTCGAAATAGTGCATCGCGTAGCTACAAAATTAACTGAAATTGGGATAGTGAAAGGAGATTGTGTAGCAATCCATTTTACGAACAACCCAGCTTTTATTGCTTATTATTATGGAATATTAAAAATTGGAGCTGTAGTAACTCCGATTTCTCCGTTGTTTAAAAAGCTAGAGATTAAGCGTCAATTAATTGATAGTGATGCAAAAGCTTACATTGGGTGGGAAGGCTTTTCGGGATTGGTAGATCCCGTAATTGGAGAAACGGGTGTAAAGTATAAATTTTATAGCAACCTATCTCCTTTTCTATCACCTGATCCGATGGCGAAACCAGAATTTTCAATGGGAGGAGAGCCTATGATGGAGGACTTAATTAGGGAAACTGTTCCAAATCCGCCGAAAGTCGATATCGGTTTAGAGGATTTAGCTCAATTGCAATACACGGGAGGAACAACGGGATTTCCTAAAGGAGCGATGTTAACTCATGGAAGTATTGCAGCAAATATCTATCAAGCAGAATCATGGTTTGTAGAAAAGGAATTAGGGAAGGAAGTCCTACTTGCGGCTTTACCTTTTTATCACATTTATATGGGTTTTATGATGAATATGTGTGTCCATAACGGGTGGAAATTAGCGTGTGTTTTCAACCCTAGGGAGGCGCACGAAGTTATTGAAGTTATTGAAGCAACCAAAGTTACAGTATTTCCCGGAGTTGCTGCAATTTATAATAATCTAAATAATTACGAAGGAATTCAAAATCATGATTTGTCGAGTATAAAATATTGCTTAAGCTCAGCAGGACCACTTCCCGACGATGTGAGAAAAACATTTGAGAAATTGACAGGATCAAAGCTTCGAGAAGCTTATGGATTAACAGAAATGTCCCCCGCGGTTACAGCAAACCCTTTCGAAGGTAAGTTTAAACCTGGAACCATAGGAATGCCGTTTCCTAACACAGATGTAAAAATATGCGATTCTAATGGAAAAACGCTAGGGATTGGTGAAGTGGGAGAAGTAGTAGTTAGAGGTCCACAGATGATGAAGGGATACTATAAACGGGAAGAGGAAACTAATGACACAATCAAAGATGGTTGGTTATGGACTGGCGACTTAGCATTAATGGATGAAGATGGATATTTTGTTATTAAGGATCGATTAAAGAACTTAATCAAGTACAAAGGGCATTCAGTTTATCCTACTGAAGTAGAAGATCTCTTGTATTATCATGAAGCAATTCAGGAATGTGGGGTAATCGGAATAATTGATAACGAAGAAAAAGAAAATATTAAAGCTTATGTGGTGTTAAAAGATGATTATAAAGATAAAGGAATAACTGAACAAGACATCATAGACTGGGCAAAACAAAACATGGCGGGAGATAAATATCCACGCTATGTTGAATTTATTGATGAAATTCCGAAAACGATAGTAGGAAAAGTTCTTCATCGCGAATTGAAAGACCTAGAAGCAAAAAAGAAGTAGTATAGAAATAAGATGTTTTTACATTTGATTCTTTTTTATTAGTCTTCCTTCTATTTATTTTTAATAATATTTGCGTCTAGCACTTTTTTTTTATAAGAAATTACCGTAATTTTTTTTAGTATTTATATATAATTAGAATTAATTATGAAAGTAGCTATTTTTGGAGCAGGTTGTTTTTGGGGACTCGAATCTAAATTTGGCAAGGTGGAAGGTGTAATTGAAACCGAAGTCGGATATACTGGAGGGACTATAAAGAATCCAACTTATAAAGACGTCTGTACTAATAAAACAGGACATGCCGAGGTAGTTAAAGTCATATACGATCCTTCAATTGTGTCTTATGAGAAATTACTGGAAATCTTCTGGGACATTCACAATCCTACTACGCTTAATCGCCAAGGTTGGGATGTTGGAACTCAATATAGATCTGCTGTGTTTTACAATGATGAAGAACAACGATTGTCTGCAATAAAATTAAAGGAAAAGTTGGACAAATCCGGAAAATATAAAAAACCTATTGTTACTGAAATTGTTCCTGTTGCGGAATATTATAAAGCAGAAGATTATCATCAAAAGTACGATGAAAAAAACAAAAAAACAGTATTTTCTCATTAAATTTAATTAGTTAATTGAGATTTTGTAACTTCAAAATCAGCTTATCTCTATGTCTTTCCCATACCCTATCGACTGTTTTCCTTATAACTTTTTTAACAATTTTTTTAACCACATACCTATTCATTCTAGGACCGAGTTTGCCATATACTTTCTCAGTAATCAAGGTTTTCAAGAGTTCCTCTAATGAACCATCTTTCGATGCCTTATCGATAAATACCGCAAAAGCTTTTTCGACAACATTATCAATTCTTTGTCTTAATTCTGGAGAGACTTCTTCTTCCACATTTGACACTTCTTATTAAACGCTTTCTGTGACTAAGAAATTATAAAATTATATAGAATATCTTAAAACTTGTATAAAAAATTAGGCGAATCATAACCAATTAATAAATACACTTTTTTTATGAACAAACTTAAATTATCTTATGTTAAATCATAGATTAATAGATCCACCCCGTGAGCCCGAAAAGTTTGTCAAAACAGCAGTTCAATTTTTACAAAAACATGCGAAAGGTAAAAAAGTGTTCTGCGCTCTTTCTGGCGGCATCGATAGCTCGGCAACTTATCTTCTGCTCAAAGAAGCTGAAATCGAAACGATTCCAGTTTTCATAGATCACGGACTTATGCGAATAATAAGAGGTTTAGAAGAAAGAGAACATATTAAAAGACTATTTCCTGATGTTTTTGTTATAGATATTAGAGATACTTTCCTACCTAAGATTTTAGGAGAAGAAGATGCTGAAGTAAAAAGAAAATTATTCAAAAATGCGTACTCCGATACAATTAGTAGAGTTATAAAGGAAGAAAATTTCCAATTACTAGCTGATGGTACCATTTTACCGGACATCGAGGAGAGTTTTGGTGTGAAAATCTCAGACTTGAAAGAAACAATGTCATTGCAAGAAGAGCTTTCATTAAAAGCTAAAAATGCCCAAGGTTTTGTTAAAAGCCAGCATAATCTAGAGATTGAATATGATGTAGAAGCTACAATCCAACCAGTTGCTAGTCTTACCAAACCAGAAGTTAGAAAAATCCTTGAATATTTCAATATGCCTAAAGAGTTGGTATTTAGGAAAGCTTTTCCAGGACCTGCGTTATCAGCGAGGATTATTGGTCCTGTAACGTTAGAAAATTTAAATTTTGAGAAAAAAGTTCACGATGTTGTAGAATCCGTTATTAACGATTATTACATAGAAAAATTTGGAAAACCAATGATTATTAATGAAAAAGGAGAGCAAGAACCGTTTCAAGCGTTTGCTGCAACAACTACGGATGTACTATTAAGAAAAGTAACCGGTATTATTAATGGCAAAAGAACTTACGAAGTTCCTTTATCGATTAAGGGTGAATGGGATTTTGAAAAATTAGTCAACTTTTCTTCTCAAGTAAAGGGATATGCTAGAATTCTTTACGAACTTCATGAAAGCCACGAGGGGACTTATGATGTAATAATTCGTTCTATCAATAGCATAGATGCAAGAACGGCAAGTGTTACGAATTTACCAATAGATTTAATTGAAGAATTAAAATATAGATTGCTAGAATTCCCAGAAACAAAAAATATCTATTTTGATATAACACCAAAACCTCCAGCTACAATTGAATACGTCTAAAATTTATTTATAGTTAATCGTATAGAAAAGAAATTTGAACGCAATTCTATAAATGGGATTTCAAGTCCAACTTATGCTACATTTTAATAGAGGCTTTCAATCTTTTTAAATTCGAAAATCAATTGACATTATATCTTTGGCTGTAATACTTTCTAAATCCATAATCCAAAAAAAATAATACTTTATCACTAAAAAATAAATTTTTTTACAACATAATTTGAAAAATTGGTAAATATTTAAGTTATTTTAAGCGTATTAATACAATAACTAGGTGATTTTCATGAAAATATATCAAGGCACAAATATTGGTGGGTATTTTTCTCAAGTTGAAAAAATTACTGAGGATCATATAAACAATTTTATAACAGAAAAAGATATTCAACAAATTAAGGATTGGAATTTCAATATTATTCGATTACCGGTAGATCATATTTTTTTTACCAAAGAAGATAATCCCACGGAATTCAGAGAAGATAGACTTAAACATCTTGATAGAGTTCTCAAATGGGCAAAAGAATTTAATATAACCATTATTTTAGATTTACATAAATGTCCAGGACATTCATTTGATTCAAGTGAGCGACAATTTAATGATATTTGGGACTCTGAATCTAAAAATAGGGATAATTATTTAAAAATTTGGGATATGCTTTCATCTCGATATCAAAATTATGATAACATAATGTATGAAATTTTAAATGAACCAGTTGCACCAACAAATCAATTATGGTTCGATTTAGTAGAAGAAACAATTAAATCCATTAGAAAAAATGACAAAGAACATTATATTGTCGTGGAATCAAATTTATGGGGAGATAGCCCAAATTTCGAAATGAAAAAATTCGATGATGAAAAAATATTTTACAGTTTTCATTATTATCAACCATTATTTATCACACATCAATTGGCACCTTGGACAAAATTTTATAAACTTAAATTGTATCAGGAACTTACAGATTATCCGGGTAATATCAATGTTTCCCCAGAATTCTTTGAAAAAATCGAAAAAGCAGAACCTATATATGCAAATTTCTTCAAACATGGTGTTAATCGATTTTGGGATAAAAATGCATTAGAAGAAATGCTCAAACCTGTTATAGAATTTAAGAATAAATATAATGTTCCGATGTTATGTGGTGAATTTGGTGTTTTCATTGGAGCCGAAGTTCAAACTCGAACTAATTGGTTAAATGATCTTATTTCACTATTCAAAAAACATGATATTTCGTATACCTATTGGACCTATAAAAACATGGATTTTGGAATAATAGATTATACAGAACAATATGCTGAAAATCCAAACTATTCAAAAGATGAACGACTTGATTGCAATACTTTGAAAGATTTGCAAAGCGGTTTTCTATAATTTTTTTTTCTTTTAAAATAAAAAATAGCATAAAAAAATGAATGATATTCTCTCTTTTTCAAAAAAAAATTTGATTTCGCAATCGATAATAAATTATCTGAATCTCGAACTATATGATGAATAGGGCTATTTAATTGCATCTTCCGATGGATTTTCCAATATGGAGACTATTGTAAAATTATTTACTTATTTTCAAAATCTTAAGTTGAGAATATACAGTGCAGATTATACTAATGAATCAACATATAATTTCGATTTTGGAAAGTTTGTCGATCCAAATTTTAATGATTTTGCCGAAGACAACGATATCAGGACAAGTGCTCATAATTTAGGAACTCTTGGTCATTTTGATATTCTTATGTTAAATAATGAAGATTGGTATATTTATGGACCTGTATCCGATCAAGAGACTCTACAAATTTTAGTGAAATATGATAAAATGGCCTCAGTAAATCTTGAACTTATTGATGAATTTGATAATCCTCATGGATATGATATTTATGATGTACCTGAAGGAAAATTGTTCCTATGGACTGCTGCGGGAGGATACCCATTGGTTAATATCTATGTACATGGTGAATGTCCGTTATATTATTCCAAAATAATTAAAAAAGCTGAGTGCGAGAAATTATTAATTTCTTACTTGTTTGTCTCGATCTTAATAAGTTCCTATGATCTTCATCCCTCGTAGATCATTTTCTAGCCTGAAAATAAATTTAATAATAATACGACCGCATTTGAATTTTATTTCATTAATTGGGGAAAGAAAAAGAATCTTATAAAAAATATTACGATTATTTTATGATATCGGTTATAAAACATGTTTCAATTATTTTAATTCCCGTTATTTGTGATATTTTTTCCTCTAATAACGGATTAAATTTTTCTATTGTATCAATATCAACTTTCAAAAGTAAACCACAATCACCTGACAACCGCCATAAAGCTGAAATTTCTTTAATATTAATTAATTCTTTCAATATTCTTTTGATATCCTTAAAGTCAGGTTCAATTTTAATGGTTGCGTTAAGTTTTTGCTTTGAATCAATTTCATAATCAATAGTAAATCTCTTTATTATGCCCTCATCAAGAAGTTTTTTCACCCGTCTTCTAACTGTTGCTTCTGTTTTCTGCACATTTTTGGAAATATCATTGTAAGACATTCTACCGTCTTCTTTAAGTAGGTCCAAAATTTTAAGGTCAATTATATCCATTTTGATCAAATTGAAAAGATTCGTTATATTAAATTCAAAAATTTGTATGTTTCTAGTTTTAGAAGTATATATTTTTCTAGTATTAGAATATGATATTTCATTTATTAATTCATTAGTAATGATGAAGATATAAAAAATTATCTATTTTATCAATTATTTAAAGTAAAGATTTATAATAGTATTGGATATTTGACAAATAAATGATCGAAATTAGTATTTAAATGATCTAATTTTAAAAAAAGATTAATATCGATATTTCATATTTTTAAACATCGAAGAATTTTAAATTAAAATTATTGTTAAATATTCAAATTCTAGATTTAATTTAAAAAATATAATACAATTATTATTGATGATAAAATGAGTGAAAATCGATATGAGTTAGCGATTATTGGTGGAGGACCAGGAGGTTATCATGCGGCTATTAGAGCGGCTCAATATGGAGCAAAAGTCGCTTTAATTGAAAAAGACAAATTGGGGGGTACTTGTCTTAACTGGGGTTGTATTCCTACAAAAGCTTTATACGCGTCTTCTCATTTAATTGAGAAAATTAAAGAAGCTCATGAATTCGGAATAGAAATATCTGAGTATAATTTAGATTTTGCTAAAGCTGTTGAAAGAAAAAATAAAGTAGTAGAAGAATTAGTTGGTGGAATTGAGCAATTAGAGAAGGCTTGGAAAAATGATGTGTATAAAGGTCATGGCAAAATTATAGGGGGAGATATTAATAATGGATTTGAGGTCTCGGTTGAAGGCGAAAATAATGCAGTAATTAAAGCAAAAAGAGTGATTATCGCAACAGGCTCCTCACCTGCTCTAATTCCCGCATTTAATATTGATCATGAACGGATTTTAACAAGTGATGATATTTTACATCCTGATTTTAAAACTGTACCTAAGAGACTTTTAATCATTGGGGCAGGTGTTATTGGCTGTGAATTTGCTAATATTTTTACGAGATTTGGTAGTAAAGTAATTATACTTGAATATCTTCCCTCCGCAATTGCTACAGAAGAACCTATGATTGTAAAGGTTTTAATAAAAAAGTTTGAAGAATTGGGAATTGAACTCTATACTTCGCAAAATGTATTATCTGTAGAAAACACGGGCTCTGGAGTAAAAGCGACAACCTGTAATGCATCCATTCCACGAGATCAAACAGATTCTGCTGAAAAATCTATCTATGAAGCTGATTTATGTCTAGTATCCATTGGACGAGCAAAAATATCAAAAGATCTTGGATTAAAAACATGTGGTATAGAAACTGACCGTGATGCTATAAAAGTTAATAAAGATACATTAGAGACTTCTATGAAAGGAATTTATGCAATCGGAGATGTCACAGGAGGACTTATGCTTGCTCATGTAGCCAGTTATGAAGGTGATATCGCAGTTGCAAATGCTTTAGCCAGCATTGGAGGCTTTCCTGTTAATGATATGAAACCTGATTACACTGTAGTTCCAGCAACAATTTTCACATCCCCAAATATAGGGTCTGTAGGCTATAGAAGAAAAGTTGCTAAAGATATGGGAATAGATGTCTTAATGGGTCAGTTTCCTTATCAATCACTTGGTAAAGCTAAGTGTATGGGTGAAGAAGAAGGTTTTATTATGGTGCTTGCCGATAAAAACACATATAAAATCATTGGTGCTTCTTGTATTGGAACTGAAGCACCCGAATTAATATCTGAAATTGCTCTAGCAATGCAACATGGATTAACAATCCATGATGTCGCAGAGACAATCCATAGCCATCCTACAATATCTGAAATGGTGTTGGAAGGTTCTGAGTCTGTCGTAGGTAAAGCAATCCATAAGAAAGGACATCCTATTCACGACTAACTAAAATTAATATTTCTTTTTCCTTTTGTTAAAAAAAAAATTCCTTTGTTTCTATTCTTTTATAATAAAACATTTTATATGTTAAAGCCTCCTATTCATCATTAACTCTGTTTTTAATACTGTTTTTGATCAAAAGCTAATATTATTTGAATGATCTCGACACATTTAGTCGTTTTTCGTTATTAAGTTTAGTGTAATTTAACATATTATTCCGTGGTTTTTCAATAAGTGACTACTTTCAAAAATTATATACGATTACTATTATCATTAAATGACTGATCCCATCCTTTTTGTGTACGTTATGATGAATAATGATAATCGGAAACCGTCATATTTATATATGAAAATTCACATAATATTATTAAGGTGAGTAAGTTACTATGAATAGTTTTAGATCGAAAGAAAAAGCTGAAACGAGTTTTGAAAATATAAAGGACGCCGTAAAAGGTTTATATGAGATTTTGGATCTTTCCCTAAGTGAAGATGATTTTTATTATGAAGTTGGGAAAGATAATATTACAGCAATTTATAAAAATCTCATAGAATTATTGTTAAACGAGTCTGGCTTTCGACAACTTTTAAAGAAGATCCAAAACTCAGAAGTAGATTTAAACATCGTGCTAAACGAATATTTAGCTAATGTGTAGATCATTTTTCTTTTTTGGTTATTTTTTCAAATTACACTTTTATTTTATTCTGATACCAGTTCCCTGACTTCGCCCGTTGAATACTCACCTTACGCATTGTCAAACCCTTGTTCAAGGAGATATCAGGGGACTGACCCTTTTACTTTTTCTCGAAATATTTAGACTTTATTGAAAAATAAAATTAATTAAAAAATTTTTACTCAGAACCTAAGTGCTTGTCTAAATCAATGATTAATGGAACCTCTTTCTCATCCTTTTTAATAACGACCTTTAAAACGCCATCTTCAATTGTAGCGCTCACAGGTTCTATCTTAGACACTTTATTTTTTGTCCTTGATTCTAAACAAGTGTGTTCCTCGTTATAAAGATAGCATTTACTACAACAGAATCCTACAGGCAAGTATCCTACTATGGAACATTGGTCATATGCTTCACAATTACAATTATTACACATTTTTTTATCACTTCTTTATTTTTTATTTACTTTTTGGGAAATTTTTTATTATTTTATAAGTTATTATTTCCATAATAATATAATATAATGTTTTCATATTTAAATATGATCATCCTTCGACATTTATTGTTTTGAAAAGTATGTATTCGCAAAATTTCGATCATGTGATGTTGTTTTCAATACATCGATCTTTAGAATTGATCATTCATAGTTCAAAAGTATAGTTTTATCGAAATTCGATATTTAAAATTGCTGTAATCGATCATTACTATTATTATGATTGATCGTCAAAACTATATCTGAAAGTTTACAACATTTTAACCAAATTTTGATCACCCTTGATCATCAAACCTATTTTTTATTAAGTTTTCTAATAAAATAGATGTGCAGAAATTATTAAGAATAAAAGAAATAAACAAGGAGGGAAATTGAGTGCTCAAAATAGAACTTAATAAGTACGGTTTTGATAACCTAAAACAATTATATAGGATTTGGTTATTGAAATTTTCTAAAAGATTTATTAAATCTCTTTTATTTTCCTAACTATCTAGTAGATTGATAATAAAACTTTTAGAAATGTCTGTAATAAATTTTGAGTTTCGAAATGAAGTATTAAAACATAATGCTTCTTTAAACTACTGCTATCAGTGTAGTACATGTAGTGGGTGTTGCCCCGTTGCTCTGATCACTCAAGGTGGTTATAATCCTAGAAAAATTATAGAAGAAGCGATTTTAGGGTTACTGGATAAATTAATAGAAAGGCAAGATCCTAATCCTTGGCTTTGTTCAACCTGTCAGAAATGCGTTGAGCTATGTCCTCAAAAGGTGGAGCTTACTGAAATTTTTACATTAATAAAAAATAAATGTTTTAATATTGGCAATGTTCCTGAAGCCTTTATTTCACAGGGGAGAGCAGTTTTAGAAAATGGAGTTGCACTTCCATATTCCAAAGCAATTATTACCAGACGGGAGAAATTGGGACTTCCTTCCATAAAAACAGCACCAGTTGATGAAATAAAGAAAATCTTAAAAGAAACTAAGTTTGAAAATAACATTCCAAAGGAGGGAGCATAAATTATGTCTTATGATTTATTTTTAGGGTGTGTAATTCCGGCAAGGCTTCCATTCTTAGAAGCATCTTCAAGAAAAATATTTGAAAAGCTGGGTATTAAATTGAATGATGTTGATGGGTTCAGTTGTTGTCCTGATCCTACGGGTATAGAACTTATAGATCATAAAACTTGGTTAGCTTTAGGAGCAAGAAATTTAAGTTTATCAAATAATAATGGAGGAATTATTTCTTTTTGTTCGGGTTGTGTTGAAACTCTTAAAGGAGTTAATTACTATATAAACAAAGATTCTGAAATAAAGGATGACGTAAATAAAATCTTAAAGATTGTTGGCAAAAAATATGAAGGTAAAACTGAAGTAAAACATTTCGCTCAGGTTCTTTATGAAAATCTTGATAAAGTAAGAGAGAATGTGGAACATCCTTTAACTGGTTTTAAAGTTGCTGTTCATTATGGATGTCACTATTTAAGGCCTTCTGAGATTATTAATTGGGATGATCCTTTTGAACCGACCACTATAGATGAAATTGTTAAAGCTTTAGGTGCTGATACTATAGATTATAAATTAAAAATGGAATGCTGTGGAAATCCTCTTGATAAATCGGATAAAGAAATTTCTCTTCAAATGATAGATAACAAATTCAAGTCAATTCAAGAAGCTGGTGCGAATTGTATTACCCTAGTATGTCCAGCATGCTTTCAACAATTTGATTTCAACCAACGAGAACTGAGTAAAGAAAAAGAAAATGGTTATAATTACCCCGTATTCTATCTCTCAGAGTTAGTAGCCCTAGCATTTGGGTTTAAACCTGAAGATATAGGATTGAGTTTTCATCGAGTTCGTTCTAAAGAATTATTGGAAGGATTTTAGAAATTAAGAAAATTTATAAAATAAATTTATAAACTTAAAAATAAAAATTGGTAGAAAAATGGGATTAGTAGATGTAAAAACTTTCAGAAATTTGGAAGAAGATGTAATCTCAGTTAATAGATGTTGTGCTTGTGGCGCTTGTATAGCATATTGTGAAAACCAAGCATTTAATGTTATTGAGATGGAAAATTATATTCCTAAGTTTAAAACTGATAAAAGTGTAGAAAATTGTAAAGAATGTGGGTATTGTTATTATATTTGTCCGCAAACAGAACCATTATTAGATCAATTAAAAGAAACACACTTAGTTAAAGATGAACTTGGGAATATAATTAATGCATTTGCCGCCAGGACAACAAATACAAAAATTAAAGAAGTTGGACAAGATGGAGGCATTGTATCAACTCTTTTAACATATTTATTTGATACTAATAATATTGATGCCGCAATTGTATCAGAATATGATGATAATTTTAAACCAATACCCAAAATAATATACAGTAAAGATGATTTAGTCAAATCAGCAGGGACTCGATATTCGATTTCATCTAATATTTTACCATTAAAAGATTTAACTCAAATCGCAGAAGACATCATTTCTCAAAAGAAACGTATTTATGATGCCGATCAATTACGAATTGCTTTTATTGGGACACCGTGCCAATGTAGAGCTATAAGTAAAATGAAGCTTTTGCATATTAAACCTGCACATGTTATAAGTATAGTAATTGGTCTTTTTTGTTTTGAAAATTTTGATTATGATAAATTAATGGATACTTTACGGTCAAAAACGCAAAGAAATCCTTCAGATATTAAAAAAACAAATATTAAGAAGAACTTCTTTGTCACATCAAAAGATGACTCTGTTAAGGAAGTGAATATTAAAGACCTTGATGATGCTGTAAGGAATCATTGTCATGAATGTGATGATTTTGTTGGGAGATTTTCAGATCTTAGTATTGGAGCCTCTGGAGCCCCTACAGGTTATTCAATGATTCTTACTCGAACTGAAAAGGGACGTAGTTTAATAGATTCATTACTCGCCACAGGATACATCGAACGATATATTATTCCTGCTGATCAGATTTCAGAATGGCAACCCAAAAAAATCAATTGGTTGAAGAAAATGACTTCACTAAAGGTGAAGAAATAAATAAAAGGTGATATGATTGGTAATAAATTCTAGAAGTGTTCTTATTATTGGAGCTGGTATTGCTGGTATTCAAGCAGCTTTAGATTTAGGAGATATGGGAATAAAAGTTCATTTAATTGAGAAAAATCCTGTAATTGGAGGAAAAATGGCTCAATTAGATAAAACATTTCCTACTTTAGACTGCTCAATTTGTATTTTAGCACCTAAATTATCAGAATGTTATAGGCACCCAAATATTACTCTTTACACACTTTCAGAGGTAAATAATGTTGAAGGTACAATTGGGAATTTTACGGTAGATATCCTTAAACATGCACGTTATGTTAAGGAAGATGTTTGTACTAATTGTGGTGATTGTGCTTCAGTTTGCCCAGTAAGAGGTGTTCCAAATTACTTCGATGCTAATTTGAAAACTATGGCAGCAGCATACATCCCATTTCCCTCTGCTGTTCCTCCAGTCTACATAATTGATAAAAATACATGTGTTTACTTAAATTATGGAATTTGTGGACTATGTGCAAAAGCTTGTGGAGCTGAGGCAATTGATTTCTCACAAAAAGATGAAATTTTAGAAATTAATAATGTTGGTTGCATTATCGTCGCTTCAGGATATGGTTTATTGGAAGATGTCTCTCCACTAACAAATTATGGTTATGGGAAATATAAAAATGTAGTAACCGCCTTAGAATTTGAACGATTAATATGTGCTTCTGGACCATTAGAAGGACATCTAAAAAGATTATCCGATGGAAGAGATCCTAAAAAACTTGCTTTTCTACAATGTATAGGATCACGCTCAGATAGAGATAAAAAGTATTGCTCTTCTATTTGTTGCATGTATACCACGAAAGCAGCAATGATTTCTTATGAACATAATAACGATTTAGAATCATATGTTTTTTATATTGATATGAGAGCCGGAGGAAAAGGATTTCAAACTTTTCTCCGTAGAGGATCAGATGAATATAACATTAAATATATTAAAAGTAAGATATCCTATATTGATGTTGATGAGGATGATACTCCTATTATAACTTACGAAGATTATGATACATCTGAAATAAAACAGATGAAAGTAGATTTAGCTGTTTTAGCAACATGCATAATTCCATCACAAGGAATCGAAAAATTAGCAGATATATTAGGAATTGAATTAAATAATTATAATTTTGTAAAAACAAATCCATTCTTACCAGTAGAAACGAGTGTGGAAGGAATTTTCACATGTGGATGTGCTCGTGAACCAATGGATATTCCTCGTTCTGTCGCTGAAGCTAGTGGAGCAGCAGCAAGAGCAGCGGAAGTAATTAAAGGAGGTTAAAGCGAAAGTGTCTGAAAAAGAAAGTGAAGATGTTAGGATTGGTGTTTTTGTCTGTTCTTGTGGAACAAATATTGGAGGGCTTATAGATGTTAAAGCTATTGCCGAATATGCTAAAACTCTACCAAATGTGGTGTTTACTGAAGATAATCTGTATACTTGTTCAGAAACGGGATTAACCCAGATTAAAAATGGGATTAAAAACCATAATTTGAATAGGGTAATTGTAGCATCATGCACTCCGAGAACCCACGAGCCTTTATTCCGAGATTGTGTTGAAGAAGAAGGCGTAAATCAGTATCTCTTTGATTTTGTGAACATAAGGGATCAAGATACTTGGTGTCATCAGAAATACCCCAAGGAAGCGTTTGACAAGGCGAAAGATTTAATTCGTATGGGTGTAGCAAGAGCAGCTAGGCTTGAAGCACTTGAAAATATCATAGTTGATGCAACTCCTACTGCATTAGTAATTGGTGGAGGTGTTTCAGGGATGACTGCTGCACTTAGTTTAGCAAATCAAGGATTTGAAACACATTTAGTTGAAAGAGAAAATGAATTAGGTGGAAGGCTGAAAACACTATATAAACTTTTCCCTATTGATCTAGACGCCCAAACTTTGTTAGATAATCTTAAGAAAAACATTAAAGGTAATAAAAATCTGAAAGTCCATACCTCTGCACAAGTAAAAAATATTGAAGGTTTTATTGGTAATTATGAAGTAGTAGTGGAGGAAAATGGGATTAATATTGACTTAACTATTGGTGTTATTGTCGTAGCCGTTGGAGCCTCGCTTTTGACACCAACTGGATATTTCGGCTATGATGGTAAGATAAGAATTACCCAACATGAATTGGAAAGTAAATTACAGAATAACGAAGTTAAGGCTAAAGATATTGTTATGATACAGTGTGTTGGATCTCGTAATGATGAGAGAACTTATTGTTCAAGTGTGTGTTGTATGACCGCTTTAAAAAATGCTCTCATTATAAAAGAGAACAATCCTGAGTCAAATGTTACCATACTTTTTAGAGATTTATATACACCAGGTACTTATTACGAAGATTACTATAGAAGGGCTCGAGAAACAGGGGTTATATTTATTGAATATTCTCCTGAAAAAATACCGATTGTCAAAGAGCATCAAATTAAAGTGCACAATGAATATCTTGGAGAAGAAATACTCATCCCATATGATCTTTGTGTACTTTCAACACCTTTAGTTTCAAATAATGATAATAAAGCACTAGCACAAATGATAAAAGTTCCATTAGAAGAATATGGTTTCTTTTTAGAAGCACATGTAAAATTGCGGCCAATGGATTTCGCTACTGATGGAATTTTTGTTTGTGGCTCAGCAAAATGGCCTGTGGATATTACAGAATCCATTTCTCAAGGTTATGCGGCAGCAGCAAGAGCTAGTAGGATAATATCTCACGACACGATAGAAGTTGAGGGTGCTACATCATTTTTACCCGACTATAACAAAAATTTATGCACCGGTTGTGAGGTATGTATAAAAATTTGCCCATATAACGCTATTAGTAAGAATGAAGACGACGAGATAGAAATAACTCAAGTATTGTGTAAAGGTTGTGGTTTATGTGGTGCCACATGTACCAATCACGCAATTATCATACGACATTATACAGATCAACAAATTCTTTCTGAAATATACGCTTATGGAGGTAAAGAAGTATAATGACATTTGAACCAAAAATCTTGGGATTTTTATGTAATTGGTGTTCCTATGCAGGAGCCGACCTGGCAGGAGTGAGTAGAATTCAATATCCTCCAAACATGAGAGTTATTAGGGTTATGTGTAGTGGTAGAGTTGATCCTGTATTTATTTTTAAAGCTCTTTTAACAGGAATAGACGGGGTATTTGTGTTGGGTTGCCATCCTGGCGATTGTCATTATTTGGAAGGAAATTACGAAGCTGAAAAGAAGTTTATGATGGTTCAAAAATTTCTTAATATGGTCGATTTTGACAAAAGAGTAAGATTAGATTGGGTTTCTGCATCTGAGGGAAAAAGATTTGCTGAAGTTGTTACTGAGTTTATTGAATCAATTCGAGAACAAGGACCATCTCCCCTTAGTGGAGAAAACATGGATCAAGAATTATTCAATAATCTAAAAGCTATGGAAAATTCTGTTTCGAGCGATAGGATTAGGGCGTTAGTAGGACGGCAGAGAAAGATTACAGAAGTTGAAAACGAATATGGAGAGAGAGTGCCGATCGATGAATTTAATGATATTTTTGATAAGGCAATTCACGATGAATTTGTTAGACAAAGAATCTTACTTTCATTAAGCAGTAAAGTTTTATCAGTTAAAGATTTAGCTGCTGAACTAAAACTGGATCCAAGTGAAATTTTAGAAAATATGCTAACGTTAAAGAGTAGAGGAGAAATAGATTATCAAAGTATTGATGGAAATACTCCGTTATATATGAGAATATAGAGGTAAAAAAAATGGAAAAAGTAGGAGCAGTATTAATAGTAGGAGCGGGAATTGGAGGGTCTCAAACAGCTCTAGATCTAGGTGATGCTGGTTTTAAAGTTTACTTACTTGAATCAAGTACAAGCATAGGTGGCGTGATGGCACAGTTGGATAAAACTTTCCCAACTAACGACTGTGCTATGTGTATTGTTAGCCCTAAACTAGTAGAGACGGGACGTCATCATAATATTGATCTGAGTATAAATTGTAAAATTCTAAATGTTTCAGGAGAAGCAGGTAATTTTACAGTAAAAGTGTTAAAAAAATCATTATATGTAAACATGGATAAATGTACTGGATGTGGAGTTTGTGGTCGAGCATGTCCCGTTGAAGCAATTGATGTCTTCAACGAGAAATTGTCGAAATTCGCTGCAACATCGGTCAAATATCCACAAGCAGTTCCTCTGGTTTACGCTATAAATAAGGATTATTGTATTGGGTGCGGAATTTGTAAGGGAGTTTGTAAAGCAAATGCTGTAGAATACGATTTAGAGGATGAAATAGTCCAGTTAAAGGTAGGTGGAATTGTATTAGCCCCTGGATTTGATGAGTACATACCTCCAGAAGGTAATATGTATGGGTATGGGAATTACAAAAATGTTGTTACAAGTATTGAGTTCGAGCGAATTTTAAGCGCGAGTGGACCTTTTACCGGAAAAGTAC
Source organism: Candidatus Nanopelagicaceae bacterium (assembly GCA_035530895.1). GTDB lineage: Archaea > Asgardarchaeota > Lokiarchaeia > Sigyniarchaeales > SOKP01 > SOKP01. The sequence goes on along the minus strand of DATKTW010000087.1, from coordinate 2,551 downwards.
TAAGACCGTCTGACGGAGATATACCAGAAAAAATCGCGTTTCTTCAATGCATAGGATCTCGAGACTTTACGGGAAATGGTCAAAAATATTGTTCTTCAGTGTGTTGTATGTATACAGCAAAAGAAGCAGTAATCGCTCACGAACATATGCATCAAATAAGACCAACCATTTTTACCATGGATGTAAGGGCATACGGAAAGGATTTTGATAAATATATTATTCGGGCACAAGAAGAATATGGGGTGCGTTATATTCGAAGTCGTATTTCTTCAGTCAAAGAAGATCCCGAAACTCATGACTTGATTTTGAAATATGAAACGGAAAACGGGGAAATTATTGAAGAAAGATTTGAGATGGTTGTACTTTCAGTAGGTTTGAACCCTCCAGATGATGCTAAATATTTAGCTGATAAATTTGGAATCGAATTGAACGAATTTAATTTCGCCAAAACGGATATTTTTAACCCAGTTCAAACAACAACACCAGGTATTTTTGTTTGTGGCGCATTTTCCTCACCAAAAGATATTCCTGAAACCGTGACTCAAGCAAGTGCGGCTGCTGGCTGCGTCAATTCGCTTTTATATGATCAAAGAGGTACACTCATCACAGAAAAGACATTACCACCTGAAATATTTGTCGCTGGTCAACCTCCTAGAATTGGTGTCTTTATATGTCACTGTGGTGTGAACATTGGCGGATATGTAGATGTTCCTAAAGTAGTAAAGTATGCAAGTTCGCTTCCGAATGTAGTTTTATCAGATCAGAACTTATACACATGCTCAGCTGACACTCAAACGATAATAAAGGATATGATCAAGGACTATAACCTTAATAGAGTTATCGTAGCTTCTTGTACTCCAAGAACTCACGAACCTTTATTTCAAGAAACTATTAGAGAAGCTGGATTGAATAGGTACTTATTTCAAATGGCAAATATTCGGGATCAATGTAGTTGGGTTCATATGAATCAACCAGAGGAGGCTACAGAGAAAGCAATGGACCTCGTAAGAATGGCAGTTAACAAAGCGAGAAACATACAGCCATTAGAGAGAATAAAACTGGGAGTTACTCCTAAAACTCTAGTTATAGGAGGGGGCATTACTGGTATGGTTGCAGCTCTGAATTTTGCGAATCAAAATTTCGAAACATTTTTAGTCGAAAAAGAAAAGGATTTAGGAGGATTTGCTCGGAACATATATACGACGCTTGAAGGGGGAAACGTCCAAGATTATCTAACAGAATTAATTGATAAAGTAAAAACACACGAAAATATCCACGTTTTTACAGATGCTGACATTGAAACTATCGATGGTTATATTGGAAATTTCAAATCAGCGGTAATTCACGGTCCAAAAAAGATTAGAGCAGAATTTGAACACGGGGTCGTAGTGGTAGCGACAGGTGCGAAAGAATATGAGCCTAATGAATTTTTATATGGCACAAACGATAATGTGATAACTCAATCTGAATTCGAGAAAGTGATAAACACGACTGATAAGGTTAATGATAAAAAATCAATTGTTATGATTCAATGCGTAGGTTCTAGAAACGAGGAACATCCTTATTGTAGCAAAATGTGTTGTGCTGAGGCAATAAAAAACGCAATAATGGCTAAAAAGAAAAACCCTTCTACTGAAATTGTTATTTTATTTAGAGACATTAGAACCTATGGATTTAAAGAAATATACTATAGAATGGCACGTGAGGCGGGAATTGTTTTTATACGTTATGATAAGGATAATCCACCTGTAATTGTTCCCGAAGGCTCGAAATTAAGAGTGAATGTAGTTTCACCTAGAAAAGATAGCATTCAAATAAACTCAGATTTGGTAGTGTTAAGTGTTGGAATAGTAGCCCCAAAAGAAGAAAACGAGGAACTGGGAAAACTGTTAAAAGTACCTATAAATGACGATAATTTCTTCTTAGAAGCTCATGTTAAGCTACGACCAGTAGATTTTGCTACGGAAGGAGTTTTCGTTGCAGGTTTAGCCCACTGCCCAAAAACGATTGAGGATTCTATTTCTCAAGCAAATGCGGCGGTTTCAAGAGCGTGTACAATTCTCTCGAAAGATGAAATTGAAGCCGAAGGCAAAATTGCGAGTGTAGATCCTGCTAGATGTAGTGGTTGTGGGATGTGCATAGATAACTGCGCCTATAATGCGATAGAATTAATTGAAGATAGAAGATTCGGTAGTGTTGCCGTTATTAATTCCGCTCTATGTAAAGGGTGTGGTGCCTGCTCAGGAAATTGTAGATGTGCTGCGATAGATGTTGCAGGTTTTTCATCTGATCAAATATATGCTATGATAACAGGGAGGTTATAAAAATGACTGAACCTATTGTTGAAACAAATCAATCTAAAAATAAAGAATGGGAGCCGAAAATTATCGCTTTTCTATGCAATTGGTGTTCTTACGCTGGAGCGGATTTAGCGGGCGTGAGTAGAATTCAATACCCACCAAACATTAGGATTGTAAGAGTCCCTTGCTCTGGAAGGATTAATGCTTATTTTATTATAAAAAGTTTAATTGATGGTTGGGACGGGGTTCTC
>DATKTW010000086.1:0-14287 GCA_035530895.1 Candidatus Nanopelagicaceae bacterium | reverse complement strand
GATTCAGCCAACTCTGGTGCTTAGGGACGTCTTTTGTTATGACGAACGAAGTACACACTTTTAACGATCTGAAAAACCCAATCTGGTATTTTAATATAGAAATTTACATAGTTCTTTGGAGCATCATATATATCATAACTTTAAGTTCTCTGCTTATTATAAAATTTGTCTTATTTAAAAAAAGAAAAGATTAAAATAACGAAATATCAAAATCAAATCTTTTCATCTTTCTTTTTCTTAAAGAGAAGGTAACCAAGTACTACTAATGTCAAAATAATAGGAATCATTATCGTAATTGGGTTTTCTCCTGTAATTCGGAAGATATAATAAGATATTGTAAGGAGAGATGCAAAGAAAGCGATAATGGAACCATATTGGTTTGTAAAATTCTTTAAACGCCTCATAAATATATATACACGGAAATTCATTTTCTTTATAACTTCTAACTCTTTTTCATCAAGCTTATTCAGAACTTCCGGGTTTTCGTAGTATAAACCGATCTGAGGATCGTATTTCCCTTTCAATTTTCCAGCACTAATCAGAGAAATTAGGTTTTTTTGAATAAGTGGTTTTTTTATCTTCAATTCATTCTGCAAGAAACTTAAGGTTAAGAATTCATTAGCAACGGCTTTTATTGCCATTTCTACGTATGACTTTATGATTATTTCTTCTAATTTGTTTACTTTCTCTCTTAAAATGTTGTTAAATTCTTTAATAAAGCGGTCAAAATCATCTATGATGTGAATATTTTTGGTTTCGAAATCGTTCGAATTTCGGTTAAATATCCTAATTAAATCTTTTATTTCTTTACTTGTATTTTTAATTTCCTGCTCGATAGAGACCTTTTTTTTACTAACTTTTAAGTAGGCTCTCTTATACTGCCCTGTTTCGATATAATCTTCAACCCTCGTCTGCAATGTTCCTAATAATTGAGATAAATGGATATTGTTGTTGGTAATCGTGGTTATTAATTTACCTCGATCCGTCTCAAACCTTAAAGAATTTATTTTATCATTTATTGCTTGAACTCTTTCTTCTACTCTTTTTTTAATCACATTCTTTTTCTTAACGTAGAATTCTCTCGCTTCGGTCTCAAATTTCCTTGATTCATAAGATATACTAATGATCGATTTCAATCTATTCTCGATTTTTTCGTCAACCTGTTTTAGTCTAATTATAACACGCTCCTTTCTCCCTTCAAGAATTTCCCTCATCTTTGCATGAGACTCAGCTCTCTCAACATCATCAAAAGTTTTAGTTAGTTGGTTTTCTATTTCGATTTTTACATTATCTAACACATTGATTATAAGAATTTGTAAGTCTTTAAATAATATCAAATTTTCCTTAATATTAAAAATCGCTTCCTCATTATTATCTATAACCGCTTTTAGATTCTTAATCAGTTCCATATTCTCTAATCTATTCTCGTCAACATTTAACTCTTTTGTCTTAGTGTTGTATTGGTTGGTAATAGATTCCTTCAAATCACTTAAATCTTTAATTCTATTCTGAATTTCTAATAAATTTACTCCAAGAGTTTTGTTTTTTATACACGAATCGTAAAGGGCTAATAATTTTCCTACTGCCTCTTGTGTTTGCTTAATAATTCTATTTTCTGTAAAATTTTTTAATTCTCTATATTTATGATAAGCTTCAGTGTGAACTATTAGTTCTTTTTTATCTTCAAGTAAATCACCTTGCAATTTAGACACCTCTATCATGTCTTTAATTCTTGGAATTATCGCTTTACATTTGATTTTTAGCTTATCGGCTAGTTTTTTTATACTAATTGTGTCAGTGTGCTCCTCCTCACTCATTAGTATAATTTCTTGAGAAATAATGTCATTCACATATTCCTCCTTCAGTTTATCAACTTCATCACTAATAAAAACTTTAAATTTCTCCCATTGTATTATTTTTATCGAACTTTCATCAAGATCTGGGATAATAATTTTTAGATTTATTAGCTTTTTAGAAAAAATCTTATTATTTTCGTTAAAATCAATTAGAATTGCATCAAAACCACTAATAACATTCGGGATTTTATTTGTTTTGTTTTGCTCAATGTTTTTCCTGTAATTTTCTAACTTATTCTTAAAATTTTGGATAGTATTGGAAACAAAACTATCAAAATCCTCAACACTTGCTCTGTTTCTTTCTTCTATAACCTTTTCTTTTAAAAATTGTTCTTGTTCGGCTATGAACTCAATAATATTTTCTTCTAGACTATCAAGCTTCTCATTTATATATTTATAAAGCGGAAATAGTTTTTGTTTAAAAGAAGTGTTCTTTTTAACCATTGATTTTAAGCTTTGAATTTCAGTTGTTTTTTCTTTTAGTAATTTATCCGCCTCCATCTTGATAAAATTAAATGCATCTTTATATTGATTTTGGGATGCTCTACTTTTAACGGTCTCTTTAATTTGTAGAATTCCATCTTGTATATTATCCTTAACATTTCCTATCTGATTATTAAGTTCGTTGAAAAACTGAAAACCATTAGTATAATCAGCAAAAATCAAATCAAAATTTTCTTTAAAATTAACCCATTTATATATTATTTTCTTATGGTTTTTTGCAATCTTTTTCTCTTTAGATGTAATTTGATGCGAAACTTTGTAAATAACTGAATCGTATTTGCTTACAACCTGAGCTATTTTATTAAATGCATTTATGATAAGATTTAATTTTTCTTCATCATAACCCTTCTCAAGAACTTCCGTAATGTAATTTTTAAAAGAATCTATCTCGCGATTTATCTGATCCTGAATATCGTATATTCTATTATCTAATTCGTCTAAAATAATGCTAAATTTTTTTAAATTTTCCATCTCTTGGATCTTTTCTAAGAGATAAGTATTTAATTCACCTAAACGCTTTTGCAATAAAGAATATGACTTGTTCCATTGAGAAATTTCAGAACCTAAAGCAGCTTGTAGGTTAATGTATATAAGATCTTGATTGAAAGATGTTTCAATGTTTTTATTAAGAAAATCTGCTTCCATTAATGAATCTCGCAATACAAACTTCAACCTTTCTTTAGCGAAATCAACTTCGTCTATCAAAAGATATGATTCTATTTCTTCTTTGATATGAGGGATTGTGTTTTTAAGCTTCAAAGTCATATTATAAATATCATTTTTAATTTCCTTCAGTTTAGCTTTTTCTTCAAACAATCTTTCAGTGTTAATTTCCTTATCGGAAATAATTATATTTTTGTACAAAAAATCTAAACAAAAGTAGAATTTTGTTTTGAATAAATAAGCCTTTTTTGCTCTAATCTCCCCTTCAAAAAAGTGGTTGCTTATTAAGTCATATATGATCGGAAAGATATCTTCTTTCAATTTCACAGGTTGCTGTTGGTAGGAACTTTTATATTTTTTGTAAATATCCGAAAGTGATACAATACTATTATTTCTTAATTGTTCGTAAACTTCTTGGATGAATATCTTTTTGCCATGACTTAAATTTTGTAGGTATTCATTAAATTCCGAAGTAATATCGATATTCTTCAAACTAAACATATAATTGAGGTTGATATAAAGTACAATCTCCTCTACTCCATGGTTTAACCCAAAGGTAGTTTTTATCTGGTTTAAATCGATAAAATTATAAGTCTCTAACCGCTTAAATACAACTCTTTCGATTTCTTCGATAAAACGATTCCAGATAATAGATAGCAAGATTACTAGTTTAGTAACATTTCTTAACGCAATTAAATTCAATCTTTCTTTATCTTTCAATAATGAGTCTAATTTCTCAGTGATAAAAGAATAGATTCTTGCAGGGTTGTAATCTATAAGCCATGAGTATATATCGAGAAGATTTACGCACCAAAATGTGGTTTCAATATCTCCTTCAATTGAATCTATGACAAAACCTCCATTTGCCTGTTGAAATTGATAGAAATACTGAATTTCCTTATCTTTTATGTCTGAATCTAAATCAAAGAATTTTAGAATGAGGAGTTTAAAAATTAATGATACATCTTTTTTTCTTTCTCTTAAATATTGACGGAATTGCTCTTTGAAAACCCTTACATCAACATCGATAAGCATGAGACTTTCAACAACATCGTAAAAAGTCTTTCCCAAAGGTCCTTGATTACATAATTCGCATTGTTTGTCAAGGCAATGTAAGAATCCATCATTTCTTTTATGATCGTAAATAAAATTCTTAATTTTTTCAATAATAATATCTTGCCCTTTAGACGATAGGTACTGTTGGAGCACTCCTAATAATTCTAAACTTGCTAGAGCATGGTATGTTGACCAAATATCAGGTACTTTTACTGAATAAGGCGAAGATTTAAATCCCAATTGATCTTTTTCAATTATCTCAACTTCACAATTCTTTATAAATTCTAAGAAATCTTCACTGTGGTCGTCCACTTTTTGTTTGATATATTTCCTCAGGAGGAGAAACCAAAAAATATCCTCCAAATTTAAAGACGGCTCTTTAATTAAGTTGTTATTATAATCATGATATAATTCTAAAACTTTATTGTAATTACTTAAGTAGAAATTACCGATATCCTTTCTCTTTGTTAAAACAAAAGACTTAAACGGCTCCTTTTTAAATTCCGTAATATACGGATATGCTGTCTTCTTCTCTACATTTGTCAACTAAAAAAAACCCCTACTTCTTTTTACTAGTATAAAAATAATAAAAATTTTCGAATTTATTTTTTTAGTATTCTTTTATTTGAAGTATTTTGAAGAATCAATATGCAACAAAAAAGTTAATTCTGGCACTGAAATCTTTAAAATTTTAGCAATATTCAATAAAGTACTCGATTTTTTTTTCCTAATTAGGATACAAGGAGATTGAACATACAATTACTACCGATAAGAAGTATATTGGATGGTTATGTAGTTATACACCAATAGAACTCATCCATGCTGCAGGTTTTCTTCCCTATCGAATAATAGGTCATTCAAATCCTCCACAAAACTCAGATTCTTATATACATCCAAATTTCTGTCAATTTATAAAGTCTACAGTTGATGTGGCAATAGGAGGCGGATATGGTTTCCTCGATGGAGTTATTTTCGTAAACTCTTGTGATGCGATGAGGAGACTTCACGATGTTTGGAAAAGGTACGTTCCAACGAAATTTATCCATATCTTAGATATTCCGATGGGCAATTTATCTTTGGGCTCAAAGTATTTCGAAACTGAATTTTTAAAGCTTAAAGGCGCACTCGAAAAACATACATCTTCCCCAATTAAAGAGGAGGATATTAAAAATGCTATTGATATTTATAATAAATCACGGTTAATGTTCAACCAGCTGAACTCGTTAAGAATGGAAGATAATCCCCTGATAACAGCAGGTAGTTTAATGAGAATCACCTCGGATTTCTTCAAAGTTGAGCCAGAAGTATGGAATGAGAAAATTAAACAGCTCATAGAAGAGAAAAAATCTGAACCTTCGAAGGCAGAACAAAACAAAAACCCTAGAATCCTTTTATCAGGAAGTCCTCTCCACGAAATCGAATTCATCAAATTTATTGAAGAGATTGGATTGAATGTTGTTTATGAAGATCTTTGTACTGGGAGTAAATTTTTCGATTTGAATGTTAAAGCTTCTAATAATTTAATATCTTCATTAAGCGAAGCTTATTTAACAAGAACCCCATGCGCTCGAATGATGCAAATAGAAGAGAGGGCTAACCAGATCATAAAAAACTCAGAAAAATTCAAAGTCAATGGAGTTATTCACCATTCCTTAAAATTTTGCGATACGTACTTGTACGATGTTCCTAAATTGAAAGAAATCTTGGTAGAGAGTGGATTATCTGTTTTATTCATCGAAAGCGATGGCGGGTTAGGAAATATTAATCAAATTAGAACGAGGATTGAAGCTTTCTCAGAAATGATTAAGAATTAATAAGGTAGTTAAAATGGCATCTCATAACATGTTAAGGAAATATTTTGGACAATTAGAAACAAGTCTTAGAAACAAACTTGAAACAAAAATTACTGCGCGTAGAAGATTTGTGTACGAGATTGCAAGGATTGGTTCTCGTATATTTAACGACGACTGGTCAATTGGTTGGACAACGGTATTTGTCCCTTACGAAATCCTTAATTCCATGGGTGTATCTGGGATGTTTGTAGAATTTTTTGGAGCAATGCTTGCTGGATCGGGTATGTCCAGCAAGTACCTTGAAATCTCTGAAAGTAAAGGTTTTTCAACTGACAGCTGTTCTTACCATAGAACTATAATTGGTGCCGCCATGGATGGACTCCTACCAAAACCAGATGTGCTCATCGGGGCAAGTATTCCCTGTAATGGTGGGGTTAAAGCATTAAAACGCATAGGAGAAATATTCAATAAAAAAGTTTTTATTTTAAACATACCCATTGAAGTAACACCAAAATCCGTCGATTATTTAACAGAACAATTCGAGCAGATGATAGAGTATGTCGAAAACGAAACTGGTCGTAAATTAGATTACGATAAACTTAAAAAGTCAATTAGATACAATAATCAAGCAAGAGAATACCTGGTAGAAGTAAACGATCTATGCAAAAATATCCCAAGTCCCGCAAATTCAAATGACTTAAAAAATTTCATCATATTTTTATTGCTACAAGGAACAAAAGAGAGCGTTGAAGTCGCAAAATTATACAGAGACGAATTCAAATTTAGAGTTGATAATAAAATAAGTGGTTTACCAGAAGAAAAATACCGATTAATGTGGATCCAGAATAGAATCCAGTTTAAAACAGATCTTTTGAACATTCTGGAAGAAAAATATGGCGCTAGCATTGTAATTGACGAACTTAATCATATATGGTGGGAACCTATGGATGAAGATGACCCCCTAAGAAGCCTTGCGAGTCGAATAATAACTCACCCTCTTGTTGGCCCGGTTGATAGAAGACTTGAAGTAATCACACAATTAGCACAAGACTATAAAATAAGCGGCGCAGTTAATCCTGCCCATTGGGGATGCCGTCAATCTGCTGGTGCCAGAGTATTATTTAAAGATGCTCTTCAAAAAATAGGGATTCCACTTATCCATTTGGATGTAGATTGTGTAGATGAAAGAAATTACGCACCAGGACAAATTATGACGCGTATGGAAGCCTTTTTAGAAATGCTCTCTAACTACTGACTTTAAAAGCTTTTAAAACTATAAGTAAATCGAATTAAATCAAAAAAAGATAAAAAAAAGGAGTACAACTCCTTACTTATTTTAAATTTGAAATATCTAATAATTTATATTTGGATATCATTTCGAGAAGGCCCATTACTTGCATGCCATGATTATAAAGTTCGTTCGCATCTGTTAAATTTCTCCAGCAAAAGGGACATTCAGTTGTCAAAATATCCGCCCCGACGGCATTAGCTTCGTCGCAACGTAAACTTGCTGTCCTCAAAGAGAAATCAGGATAACCTGCTCTTACTCCTCCACCAGCACCACAACACATTGAATTATTTTTTATACGATACATCTCGATAAATTTAATTCCGACATCTTCTTCAAGTTTTCGTAAGATTACTCGTGGAATATCGAACCATTCTTCGATCATATTATCGATTTTACGCATATCCATCATTAAATTCTTAGATTTCTTGATCATGGATTGCTCCATCTCGTGCGCAAAATGCCTGCCAGTGTGGCAAGGATCGTGATATGTTACGACTTTTCCCTTGAGCTCTTTGTTCGGTTTGAATTTAATTTTTCCTTCCTTGATCAAATTAGAGAGGAACTCAAACGCGTGCATCGTCTTAAATGGAAGTTTATCTCCATTAGTCATCCATTTTGGGTAATCAATCGTAAAAGTCCGATAACAGCCAGCGCAAGAAAATAAAACTTCTTCCATATTCTTGAAACTTTCTAGATTTTTATTCATTAACTCTTGGGCAGTATCAACAGCGCCAACTCTAAAGAAGGGGCTACCACAACATACTTCGTCTTCAATTAAAGTGAAATCTACGCCTAACTGTTCGAAAATTTTTGCTGTAGCGATTGCAACTTCTACTTGTCGATAACTAGCAGTACAACCAACGTAATATCCAATTTTAGCGTTTTTATTGTTAATATACTTCCCTAAGCCAGCGTCTTTTGCCCATTTAAATCGCTCTTCTGCTTTTCCGCCGTAGGGATTGTTCAATTGCTTGACTAACTTATCAACTAATTGATGCTTTTCGATCATAGGGATGCCAACTTCGACACACGCAGCTCGCAAGGATTCAATTATGTCTACTGTGGGTATTTTATTCTCACATTGGGAAGAACATTGTCCGCAAGTAATGCAAGGCATAATGACATCTCTTACTTCTTCTGAAAATTCCAAATCTCCGCTTAAAATTGAACGAGCAATCCACATTTTTCCTGCATTCCAAAACGCTTCCCAACCGTATTCTATTCCAGCTGGACACGCGTCAACCATTCCTTCGTAAAGAACTGTACCTTGTTTTCCAGTGAACTCCCCAATTCCTTCTCTACTAGGCTCTCCCGAATAAGCAAACCTACACGCTTTACAGTGAATACACTTATATATTTCTTTCTCCAATTCTTTTAATCTTTCCATTCCAGTTTTAGCCATTTTTTTTTACCTCCTTACTCAGTTATGGAAGAGCAAGCCTCCCGGGATGCATTATCATATTAGGATCAAAAATCTTCTTCATCGTTCTCAAATATTTCCAATACATTCCTGCTTGAGAATAAGTGAGAGGCGCGTGGATGTATGGATCTGGACGATAATTTAACCATCCTTGCTTAAGCGCGTATTCTGTTGTTTCTCTATTCATCTCTTGAACTTTTTCGAGATCTGATTGTTTTGTGCTATCGAAACAAATAATTGGCATACAAATTGCTTGCCTACAACGCTCAATACTAGCAATCCACATAACTGGTGGAAAACCATATTTCTCCATAGCAGCAGTATACATTTCAGCAAAATGGGCGCATTCGTTCCAAGGGGTATAGAACGTAATGAATAAAAATCCTGCCTCCCAAAACGAATAAGGAACCGCAATCTTATTGGGTTTCTTCAATCTGCTTGCGATTTGTTTGGGATGTAGTTCCTGAGGTTTTATGCTATCAGGGTCTTTGGCTCTATTTTTCTTGAAATCTTCAGCCATTTTATTGATTTTATTAACCACATAATCTAACTCTTCTTGAGTTTGTGCCCAGCACTCCCAATTCATCCACCACTTACTAATTCCTAACTGTTCGTAGAATTCGTAATCGTGAGGAACTTTATCTTTTGGCCAACGCGTCATTACTAAAGGATAATTCCCACCTTGGACCATAACAGTGTTGTGAGCAATTCCAAATTCTTGTTTTCCAATTTCAAGTGTTAAGTTCTGCATATCCTCAGGATTGGACATACCCCACACAACTACAGTCTTAAATTTTGGATGTGGATATATTTTAACTGCAACTTTAGTCATTACGCCTAGAGTTCCTTGCGAACCCATTAAAAAGGACCAGATATCTGGACCTATTCCGTATTTATAGAACGGTTTCGCAAATGGAAGAGCCCAAGAACCAGTTCGCACAATATCTCCGTTTGGAAATACTATCTCACCGCACATAAAGTTATCACCTTGTGGACCAACTGAACTAGTGTAAAGGGAAAACCCTCTATCGATAGCATCGCCCATTACGGTAGAAGCTGGTGGAGCACCGTCTGGTACGGGAGGCGCCCACTCTGGATAATTTTTGTGCATGTAAGCCCAAAGCTCTCCAATTGTAACTCCTGGTTCGACTACGACGTATCGATTATCTGTATCGACTTCGATAATTCTATTCATTCTACCTAAATCAAGCATAACTCCAGCAGGTTTAATAGTTGGACATGCAAAGCCGCCAGATAGTCCGGCTGAAATCGGTGAGACTGCAATTTTTTCTGCAGAGCAGTAAAGTAGTATTTTACGAATTTCTTCAATGTATTTAGGGCGTACGACGATATCAGGAATTTGTGCCTCTAATCCCATTACAGATTTGGAAAGATATGACGCTGTAATTGCCTTGTTATTGGTAGCATACTCCTTGCCTACAATACCAATCATGGCTTCTAAATCTTTATCATCTGCTAATTTATAGCTCATATTTAATACCGTTTTATCTTTTTTTTATAATTTTTGAATTTATCTTAATAATTCTTTATACGTTCGAAAATTATTTGCTTAATTTTAAATTTGTCATAAAAGACTTTCATAAAAAGGGGTAATTTTCTTATAATTGAACTGTTGAACTCTTTTAAATTAACTTTGTGGAGGAGAAAGAATCTTAATCGGTTTGAACTGGTGTAAAAATTAACTTATCCCTAATACTTTTATAATCTCATCATGTAAAGCCTTCACAGTAAAGGGTTTTTCTAAAAATGTTAAACCATCTATTGCTAACGCTCGGGTTTTAATAGATATATCCGCACTTGTGAAGATGATTTTCGGAGGTTTTTTAAGTTTTAACAATATTATCGCTGTATCTATTCCATTTTGAACGGGCATACGGTGATCCATTAAAATTACATCGGGTTTATTAGTTAGGGCATAATATTTTTCAATTGCTTCCTTTCCGTTGTTCGCTTTTCCAACAACTCTAAACCCAAATGTGGAAATCATCATCTCATATAACTTTTGTAAGGATAAATCGTCTTCCACGATAAAAATTGAAACCAGTTAAACCTCCTCCGGTAATATAATTATAAAATTACTTCCTTTGGAATGGTCTCCTGCGACCTTATCCTCCACCCAAATTTGGCCGTTATAGTTTCCGACTATCTTCTTAACAAGTGTTAAACCAAGCCCTAACCCAATTTTATCCTTTTTCTCAACCAGACCTCTCTGAAATATTTTTTTTTTCATTTCAGGGAAAATACCGATTCCATTGTCAATAAATTCGAGTTTGATAAAATTGACTCCATCCCTCATTACCCTTGAAAACTTGATAAGAATCTCAATAATTGAATTTTGATTATGTCTTACAGCGTTGATTAATAAGTTTTCAAATATATCTGGTAAAAGTTCATTTACTTTGACATATACTTCTTTTGGTTCATTATAAATATGAATATTTATCTCTCTATTTTTAAATACTTTAATTAAAGCGTCTATAACATCTTTTAAAACTTTAACAATTTCACGCTTTTGTAAGGTTAAGTCTTTATTTTCAATTTCCGATAATCTTCTTACGTTTGATACTAAATTGGTCCCTCTCTTGATCTGTTCTCTAATAATATCCAACAATTCATCGTCTTTTTCCATCTTAGTCGATTTTTCCCTATTTAAATCAATTAGTTCTACTGATGAATGGATATTTTGAAAGATATTGTTAATATCGTGAGAAAAAATGTCTTTGTAAAAATTAATACGATTATACGCTTCTCGATATTTTATTTCCGATGTTTCCAATTCTTGCTCAGCAAGTTTTCTTTCTGTAATGTCTTGACTAATAAATCGAATTCTTTCCTCGTTTCCTATTTTTATTAATGATGTTATAGCGTGAACCCATAATGCACTTCCCGCTGATCGATTTATAGGAAATTCAAATTCTAGTGTTTCTCTGTCTCTCTTTATCTTATTAAGGATACTTTCGAATAATGGGATGTTTGGCTTGTCTTTCTCATGATATGCCCAAAATTCTCTAAAATGTTTTCCAATAATATGATTTTCTAAATTATGAGTGGACAAAAACTTCACTGTAGCTTTATTGCAATCAATTAAAGTTCCGTCTAAATCAAATATACCGATAGAATAAGGGGAACTCTCAAATAGGTTCCGATACTTTTCTTCAGATTCAATTAAATTTTTTTCAGTTTGTTTGAGTTTGGTTATATTCCTGGCAACTTCAACTACTCCTATTATTTCTCCTTCATTATCCCTTACGGGAAAACCTTTTATGAAAAAAGTTCTCCCATGTGGAGTTGTAATTTCACCAGATGTAGAAGCCCCTATTTTTACCGAGGTCATTACTGGGCAATTAACACAAATTTTATTAGAATTGTGCCAAACGGAGTAACATTTCTCTCCTATTAATTCTTCTTGCGTTTTTTCAACGGAATCTGCTGCTGCTTTATTTAACCATAAAATATTCTGCTCTTTATCTTGAAAGACGATAAGCTCCGAAATACTCTCCAGAACGAGTGCTTTTTCTTTTTCGTATTTTTTTAAAATTGGTTCGAATCCCCTTTTCTGTGCATTATCACCTTTCAAACATCGTTCACCTAAAAAAATCGAGTTTTAAGAAAAAAAGATCAAATCCTTTTATAAAAAAATATCCGTATAATACAAAGAATTAAATTTATTTAACCCTTTGCTTCCAATTTTGTATGTAATAATAGAAAAAAGAAAGATATGTGTGTTCTCTTATTTTTTCAAAAATCTCTTTGACGAGGATCTTATTCCGATGAATAAGAAAAACAATGAGAATATCATTGTTAAAGGTAAATGACCTATGATAATATAAACAAAAGCAGGTTCAGATGAGTAAGCAAATAAAATAATTGTAACAACTAAATGAATAATCGAATTCACTACAGCGATATTTCTACTAGGAGATAAAAAGCCGATTACTAAATTTGGAAAC
Source organism: Candidatus Nanopelagicaceae bacterium (assembly GCA_035530895.1). GTDB lineage: Archaea > Asgardarchaeota > Lokiarchaeia > Sigyniarchaeales > SOKP01 > SOKP01. The sequence goes on along the minus strand of DATKTW010000086.1, from coordinate 1,733 downwards.
AGAAATAAAATGACAATATTTCCCGTAGATAACAGAATTAACGCAGGGAAAAACCTCGAAAACATTTGATCGGGTGTGAAATATTGATTGAGATCGAAAGTCATATAGATAAAAAGTGTTAAATTAATGCTAGCAAAAACTAAGAGTATCGTTAATGGAGCGATAATTAGCCAAGAAAGTGCGATCCTTATTATAGGTGAATGAATCATTTTAGTTCTCAAAACATCTTGAATAATTTTCTCCATCTCTTCATTTATGATTTTTTCGTGATCGTAATCAGGTGAATAGGAGTCAATAAATTCTTGCATGATGTCTCTAATTATTTTTGTTACTAATTCGTTATTATCATTTGAGCTTACAATTGCAGCTCCAAGTAGACCTTCATCCTCGATTGGAGCGAGAATAAGTTTATTATTCTCTCCGAGGTTAACATTTTTTACAGCCGTTCCTAAAGCTTCCCGACTAAAGTTAGCAATTGAAGTGAAAAAACCTATTAAAATATTGTCGTCGTATTGCTGTTCCCTAATGAACTCTTTGGAATATAATAAAATTCCGTGTTCATCCAAGATATATAAACTTTTTAACATTTTTTTATATCCTCTTTTATAATCTAATTAATAACTTTATCTATTTTCAATAAACTCCATATAATCACTAATAGAGGCAGTAGATCTTTTAAAGCTATAAAGGCTTGGACCCAATAGTTCCGTGATTTGGATTATTACATCAGTAATACTATTTTTTATGAAGAGTTTAAATTTCTCATTTTTTCTCTCTTCAATTAATACGTCTATTTCCTTCATTTCTTTAAGTTTATGAATTGAGGAATCGTCTGGATTGTTCAATTCTATACTCAAAATTTCACCATATTGAGGTAATTCTTCAATGTAGTCTTTAATGGTTCCTATTTTAGAACTATTTTTTGTAATTGTTAGAATTTGGTCGCAATTTGTTATAATTTCTTCCGGACCATGGAAAATTAGGACTACATGAAAATTTTCTTTGATTTTATCCATGTAAGAATTAAACTTCTCATATTCAAGTTTGCCTAAAATCCCAAATGGTATAGAAAACATGATAATTGTAGGTGTTTGGATTAGCGCTCTTGTAATTGAAAAAAGAAGAAATTCTAAGGGAGTTAATTTTGAGAATATCTTATTTTTCTTATTTAGTAGCCCTGTTGACTCTAACACTTTTTTTATATATCCTTTCTGGCGATTGATTTTATACGACCTTGTCTTCAAAAAATCTTCCATTACCTCATCTAAGCTTTGAGTCAAACCAGCTTTCTTTAACATTATACTGAAACTATCCTTCTTTTTCTTGTAAATTTCGGGTAAATCAATTTTATATTGAATGGCTTTTTTGATCTTCATTTTTCTTATCATTGAATCGTATGCTTGAGGTAGAATAAAGATTTTATTTTTCTCAGATTGACTTAAGGACAGAGTAAGTTTTCCAAAAATTCCGATTGAACCAGAATAATCGTGTCGTGAACCTGCTATGGTGTCAAATAAAATCATTAAATTCATCCTAGGATCAATATTGTTTAAGTTTTTTTCATCAAATATTATTCCTATCGATTTTCCTCTGTGAATTTTGAATGATAATTTATTAGTCATATGACCTAAGTTAACACGATTTAAAACTAAATATTGGGAATTTTCTTCTAACTTTTTTATTTTTACTCGTGCGGAGACAATATCACATATTCTTTCGATAATCTCATAAAT
>DATKTW010000085.1:0-5246 GCA_035530895.1 Candidatus Nanopelagicaceae bacterium | reverse complement strand
TGAAAGTATTCAATAATTAGTTTCAAATTTATAAAATAAATTTTTATATAACTAAAAGATAATAAATATAATTATAATTTTTAGTTTTAAATTCAAAATGATCACCCTATTAAAATTGGTGTATTGTAAATAATGATTTTTCAATTTGTTTATTTCGATATTTGGGATGCTATTGAGTCGGGTCTATATTACACGATTGTGGGCTTTTATTTTCTCATATTTGCGTATTTCCTATTAATGAGATTTAGAACATCTAAGAAATACTATTGGCTATATTTCTCGTTATTATTCCTGTTCTTAGCGGCAGGAAGAGTATTTTTTATTGTGTACTATTTCTATGCACCTGAATTAGAAGGAACTATGTCTGATTTAGAGTTAGTAGGATTAATGATGATGCTATATCGATGTGCTACATTTTCTACTTGGATGGGTATCACGTGCTTAATGGGAGTTTTTGGAACGCTTATTCTTCCTCCGATCCCTGAAGAAGAAAATTCAGAAACAGGAATAAAGAAGTTTTTAAGACAGAAAAATGTTAAATTAACACTTAAAATTTGTTTAATTGTAATCCCAATTATTGTTGGAATTCTAGCTTTAACGCTATCAGACGCATTATTTATGGATCCCGATTTAAGGGACCAATATATTCCATCGTTTCAATTAATTACAGTTTTTGGCTATCCTGCAGGGAGATTTGTTCTCAATTTCATTTTCTTGCCTTTAATGATGTTAGTTACTCCAATTCTGTTTGTTTACTTAGCTTTAAAAACATTCGGTGTTTTAAGGCGATCTTACGCACTAAACGCTATAGGATTTTTCATTTATTTTTCAGGTAGAATTACTCAAGGACTGCTCGAAACTCTTGGATTTCCTCATGTTAGGGCAATTCTACCACCGTTATTAATATTACTATCTTTGCTTATTATAGTAATTGCCAATAATTACGAACAACTAAGGTAAAACTTTTACATTTCTTTTTGTTTTTAAACATAATAAAAATATAAATAGAATTTTTAGTAATAATTAATTTGATATTTTTAAGAAGCACTAATTAGAGAAATTAAATTTTAAAGGGCTGTTTTATGTCAATCCATGGAAATCAATATATTTTACCCTTATTTTACACCCATAGTTCTTTGCCTCCTATTAAAGATTACGACGAATTAGCGTTATCTTTTTATATATTGACGAAGAATTTGAAACAAAACGAAAAAATTCTATCCTTCTCAAGGTTACTCTGGCCATTTCTTTGCGTTCAAGGAGTTATTAGCACACATCTCATATTAGATGGGTTGAATATTTTTTCGAAAAAAGGCAAACTTTCTAATCCTCCAAGACAACCTTTAATTGGACATCTATTAAGAAATATAGAAAATCGAACGAAGACAGAACAGTTAAAGAAGATTATAGAAGTTTTACAATATAAGGATAAGGATGCAGAAGCAATAGGCGAAAGTGAAGAAACAGAATTTCAGAAACTAAAAATAGATTCAATAATCAATCCAGAATTTCTTCAAACCTTAGTTAAGTTACTACACCTTGTAGAATTTAAATCCGTTGCAGAACATATGCCTTTAGAAACTAATTTTACAACGGAACAAGCCTTAGAAATTGCAGATACTTATCGAAATACAATTGATTATATGAAAGGGAATGCTTTAAGATGGGACACTCAGATTGAATTAATAGGGAAGGAAGTAGATAAATGGTTAATTGACATAAATGTTCAATTAAAAGATATTAACTCACGTTTCTCATCCCAGATGTCAAAAACATCACAAACAATTGATTCGAGTCAAATAAAAGAAAAAAATGCACTGGAGAGGGATAGGATTGATCAGTGGAAAGTTAATGAGAAAAGGAATGTAATAGAAAATATTTCAGTTTTATTTAAAACAGCTGAGAGAAATCTTGAAGAAATTTTAAAAAAAAACAAAGCATTCACTCATACTGACGTATTGAAGGGTAGAGTATTTAACGATCTAAGTGCTCCCTTCGAAAATCATTTCAAGTATTTGATAGAAGAGGGGAATAATTTTATACATTCAGTTACATCACTTACAGAGAAGTATATGGCGTTAAAAGAAAGAGCTCTGGAAATAGATGTTGAAGCAAAGAAAAAACTGGATGATTTTAGTTCTTCATTAAATTTGAAGCTGCAAGATCGAGATAAAAATCTTTCTGCTTTTGAAGATGAGAAAGAAATCAAGATTTCAGAAATAAAAGCTTTACAAGAATCAATTGAAGACCTCTATTCACAGATAAAAAACATCATAAAAACTAAAAATGGAAATTGTTTACAGGAGGCAAAAGATTTAATATCTTGGTCGTTAGCTGATAACGAATCCGAACTATTTTCTCGACCAATTGTCTGGATCTACATGCCATTATATGTCATGTTTATTGAAAACGAAGAATTACTTGAAGAAAAAATGGTTGCTCTATACCCAGGATTTATAACTGATGACCCAGATAACAGGTATCAAGAAATTTCTGGGGCTATGCTTAATTTAAAAAAAGCTGTTAATGAGCGAATTGAAGAAAACATGGCTCTAAGATCAAATTTTGAGTTTTCAAGTGAAAACAGAAATTTACTTAACGATCAAAGCCTCGCAAAAAAAATCCAACAAGGAATTTCAACCCTAAGAAGAACTACGGTATTGAGCGAACAAATGGAAAACGATTTAAGAAGTAAGTTAAGTTTAATATTCACTCAATAGTATTCCTCCTAAATAAAATGCGTGGAAAAAAAATAGACATCAAGAAGAAATTAACTTTAAAAAAAAGAGCTTTAAGATCTTATTTTTTACACATTGAAAAGGATAGTGGAAAGGATAAAATAACCGATCTACAAAAACAGATTCTTAATAATGGGATGGTTTATCTCCAGATGAGGTTACCTATAGAAAAAATTACTAAGGAATTTGAAAATACTTTAAGGGAGAAGATCGAGAAAAAAATTTATCATTCGAACATTCGCGAAGCTGAACTCAAAGATCTCTCAATTATTACTGACATCTATAACAAATCATGGCTAACAAGTTCTACACCGTTTAGACCAATTCAAAGGGAAACTCTTAAAAAAATTTTCACCGACCAAAATACAGTATTTCTTATTGCAAATGTATACGGTACTGACGGAGGTTTTGTAATTTTAGATTTTGAAGGAGAAAATAATGAATACGGAGTAATTGCGGGTTTAGGGGTTTTACCAAGGTTTCAAGGGAAAGGTTTAGGAACAATTTTGGGTATGGCGGCGTGGAATTACTTTAAAGAGAAGGGTTTGAAAGAATTAAGATGTGAGGTATATAAGGATAATCAAAAATCCTTTAACTTCATTAAAGGATTAAATTTTGAAGAATTTGGACACATTGTCTACCGTAAAGAAGATTTCGAATTAGAGTAAAATCTTATTATTTACTTAATCACAATAAAATTAGTTGAACAACTCAATGTCAAGCTCAAGATTAAACTTAAAAAAAAGAAAAATACGCAGTTATTTCCTAAGTGTTGATAAGAAGGATCAAAAAGAGGAAGAAGTCGGACCACTAGAATATATCCAAATGAAATTACCAGTTTCAGATATAACTCCTGAATTTGAGGAAAACCTTACAAAAAAAGTAAAAAACAATATGCTTAGAGCAAAGATCAGAGAAGCAAATGAAGAAGACCTCCCAAGTGTGAAATACCTTTATGATCGATCTTGGTTAACTTCACAAACACCGTTTTCGGCAATTTCAGTCAGTTCGTTGAAAACTATTTGGAAATATCCCGAATCGATAATATTAATCGCAAAAGTCTATGGCTCTGATGCTGGGTTCGCTATACTCGATTTAGAAGGCGAAAATCGAGAGTTTGGTGCAATAGCAGGCATGGGAATATTACCCCGTTTTCAAAGAAAGGGACTTGGAACCGTTATAGGTATGGCAGCATGGAACTATTTTAAAAACAAAGGAGTACAGGAATTACGATGTGAAGTATATAAAGGAAATACAGTATCGTATCAGTTCATTAAATCTATTGGTTTCAAAGAATATGATATAAAAACATATAGGAGTGAAGATTTTTTCTCAGAATCATAAAAAACTAAATGATTCTAAAATAAAAAGGCAATTTAAAACATTTTGAATAGGTGGAACTGTTACGGTAAAACTGAAAAGTATTGAACTAATTAAAGGACTTTCTATTCTGATAATACTAATCTCGAATGCAATTAATTATTGGTTAGCGATTGATAGTGAATCTATCTATATTCTCACCTTAATGCTTGCCTTTTTAAACATACTTGGTCCTAATTTGTATATATTTATCGTTTCATTCTCCATTTCTTTCACTCTCAATAAAAAAATGGGAAGGATTCCTGAAAGATTTAATAGAAATACCGTATTAGTTCAAGGTTTTTTCATGATTTCATTAGGAATTGTATTCAATTTAATAACAAATTCAAGTTCCCATTTTCCTCAGAATCTTTGGGGATGGAACATTCTTGTCTTTTTAGGTTTCTCACATTTTATTAGTTATTTCATCTTCAAATTAGTCAGATGGGCTAGATTTGTTGTTGGCTTGATCATTATATTTTTTACAGCTGGCATTAGAGAATTACTTTTCTTAGGAAAAGATCTGAATCCTATAATTAACATTATATATTTCGTCGTTGTATCGCCTATACCGAATTTTTCTTTATTACCGTATGCCTCGATTTCTGTTTTCTCTACTGTATTTGGAGAATTAATACATGAATCAATCCATTTAAATTCAAGTACGGCTAATCTACATTCTACGAACTCAATACTGAAATACGGTACAGTTTTACTAATTTGTGGACTTCTGCTTCCATTCATTGATATTGGATTCATTATTACAGGAGAGAATTTTGATCCATTAAAGTATCCATTTATTGACGCTATTCCCATTTTAAAAGCGTACCCTACTACATTTATCTCGGGAATACCAACATTTCTGTACGCAGGAACTCCATCTAACCTTTTTATTGCAATGGGAGTTGCATTGCTTTTTATTGGTAGAAAATATTACAGAAAGGATGTTTTACATAAAAAAAAATTTAAATTAAATATATTGTCTCTTTTTGGGAAGAATTCGATAACTTTATTCTTTCTCCAATTCATATTCTTACCTATTTTTTATCAAAAATTACCTTTGCTAATGTTTGTTCCATTTTTAATAGCTTACATTGTTTTGTTAGGATTTTTATTGTATTTATGGCAAAAATACGGAAATTCTATACC
>DATKTW010000084.1:0-34386 GCA_035530895.1 Candidatus Nanopelagicaceae bacterium | reverse complement strand
GAACTCCACTCCCTAAAATAATATTAGAAGCGTTTGAATTATTTAAATACATAACTTCACTTCATTCGATAACATTCTTAAAAAAACTACGAATGGCTACGAAAATATTCACGACATATTTAACCTATGCTAAAGAAGCTCCATTTTATCCAGAAGTAGAGGATTTCATTAAAAAGTTTAAAAAATCCTACGATTTATTTATTGTTTCTCATAACCAAACTAAAAATATTATTCCACACCTTGAAAGAAACAATGTAAAAAGCATGTTCAAAGGAGTGTATGGTGCAGATCTTTTACCGGGTCTTAAACCTGATCCTAACTCATTAAATCCTGTTTTTGAGAACTATAAATCCTGCAACTTGAAAGAATTTGTCATGATTGGAGACATGCCTACAGATATTCAAGCAGGAAAGGAAGCAGGAGTATGGACTATAGGAGTAGTAACGGGAGTTAGTAAGAAAGAGATGTTAGCTGAACATAAACCTCATTTGTTAATTGATTCATTAGATGATTTAAAAAGGCTAATTGAAAATAAAAATTTATCAAATTCAAATTCACAAAATAGTATTAAGATCAAATCCTAGGAGGATTTTATTTATGCAGCTCAAAGAAGAAGAAGAATATAAAGCTTCAGAAGAAACCCGTTTAGGGAAAACTACTGAAGAAAAAGAACGAGAAGAATTAGAGTTCGACAAACGCCATCAGAAGGCAACATATAAAATGGTGAAATACAACCCGATCGATCCCCTAAACGATCTATATCGCCAAGCGATCGAGCGGTTGGACCTTGAAGATGTTGAAGGGAAACTACAATGGTGGGCAGCTTATATTTATATCAAATTTTTTGCTCGATTATTATGGAATTTTAAAGCAGAATACCCGTTAGGGAATATGTTTCCAGAATATGGCCCAGGTATCCTCGTGGGTTCACATGAAAGCCACTTAGACCCATTTTTTTATGGAGCCGCTTGTCACAGACGAATTCGATACATGAGTAAGTTAGATAATTTTAAAACTCCCTTATTAAGAACTTTATTTGCAAACCTCGGAGCATTTAAAACAGATCGAGAAAATCCTAAAGAAGGTTGGGAAATGGCCAAAGAAATTATTAGAGGAGGAGAATGGGTAGGAATTTTTCCTGAAGGCACTCGATCGAGGAAAGAGACTGGCTGGGAGCTCGGAGAATTTAAAACGGGCGCAGTACGACTCGCAATTGAAATGAAAGTACCTATTGTTCCAATGGCAGTCATTGGGTCAAGATATGCTTTACCAAAAGGTAATATGGTCATGAAACCAACTCAAGTTAAAGTACGCGTAGGAGATCCCATATATTATGACCAATACGACATTAATAAAATATCGTACGACGAAATAAAAAGGTTAACAGCAGAGTTAAGACAAATAGTTCTTGATTTACGGGAGTACGTCATTATAGATCCGCGGAAACAAAAAAAGGAAGAACTTTCAATTGGTTCGCCTGAAGATGCTCAAAAACCGAAAGAATCGTTTTCCTTTAAGACATACTTGAAAGATTTTGGAAAGGGAGCCTTACAACTCGTCGATGACATGTGGTATTCCTTATTGAAAGCGTTAGAAGCATTTGGACTACGAGACCAATTTCAAAAAACAGTCCATAACTTTTCGGGCTGGTTAGTATGCAATTGGAGCAATTTAATGATGCCTTACAAGGTAATTGACTTTGAGAAATATATCCCCGACGAAGGTGCCGCTGTCGTGTGCACTAACCACAACTCAGAATGGGACGTACTTATCTTTGCAGCATCTTTAATCTACCACAGAAAACGAGTTCTGTACCAGATGGCTAAACAATCTTTATTCAAACCACCTCTCGTTAACGCGTGGGTTAGAAATCACCATGCCTTCCCATTAAAACGCGGTCAACACGATGTAGACTCTTATAATTTCGCAAAGGATGTGCTTGATAAAGGTCATCTAGTTTGCGTGTATCCTGAGGGAACTACTAGTAGTGGAGGTGGAGAGGTTTTAGAAGGACACACTGGAGCAATGCGATTAGCAATCGAAAAACAAGTACCTATTCTGTTAATCGGCATAACAGGGACAGAAAATACATATCCAAAACACGCTAAAATGCTAAACTTTTATAGAGGTCAAATAATGAAGGCAGGACCAGCATTTATGGAGCACAAAAAATATTGGGGTAAACCAATGCCAGACTATGAAGAATTGAAGCGCTTAACAGCTAATATGATGGCTCAAATTAAGGATCTGCTCCTTTATGATAGTCCAGACGCATAGATTAAAAGGGGAGGTAACAACATGGAAGTACCACAACAATCAACAAAAACAAAGATCAAGGTAGGAATACCGAGAGCACTTCACTTCTATAGGTATTTCCCCTTTTGGAAAAAGATACTTGAAGAACTTGGTGCTGAAATAGTTATTAGTCCCCTTACCAATAAAAAAATTGTTGAGGTGGGAGTTACTCACGGATTTGGAGAGCTTTGTATCCCCGTTAAAATATATTACGGACAAGTTCTAAAACTCGTAAGTGAGCACCCCGATTTAGATTATGTGTTCGTACCGAGGTATGTTTCTGAAGTAAAAGATTCTTATTTCTGCCCAAAATTTCTATCCTTACCTGATGTCATTAAAATCTTACCTGATATTCCAAAAATTCTCAATTTTGAAGTAAATGTTAAAGAGTTTCCAATATCTACAGCGGCTATCGAACTCGGAAGACAATTAGGGAAGAATCAAAATCAAGCTTTAAATGCCTATCGAGAAGCTCAAAAGTACTTCGACGAATATCACGAATTTCTAAGACAAGGAGCATCAGTAAATTACGCTTTAAGATTAGTTGAAAGAAATCGCCCATTTACTTTACCAAAGAGGAAAAGCACAGGCGATATTAGGTTTCTGCTTTTGGGACATGGCTACAACATATTCGATACTTTTATCAACCTTGATTTTCAGAAGAAATTGATAGCTCAAGGAGCCGAGGTACTAACAATAGAAAACCTTCCAGAATATATTTTTAAGAAACCCGTCATTGTGAATCCAAGAGGCGGTAAATTACGAAATTACTGGCGCCATGAAGAAGAAATCATGCAGGGCATCCGTTATTTTCTCACAGAAGGGCGAGACGAAATCGATGGCGTTATATTCTTAATTAGTTTCGCATGCGGTCCAGATAGTCTTATTTCAGAGTTGATTATGAGAGATATGAAAGTTGTAGGTCTTCCATTTTTAGAGATTATAATGGATGAGCACAGCGGAGAGGCTGGACTTTTAACTCGAATAGAATCCTTCACTGAAATGATTAAGCGCAAGAAGAGAACGCAAGCTGGAAAAAAGAAAGCGAAAATAGACGTGCAATAATCGTTTCGTGCAATAATCCCAACCCTGTGTTTGACATGAGCGAAGAAAAACTAGCAATACATAAAAGAAAAGTAGAAGCGATCTCTGAAATGGTTAGAAATGCGTACGATAACGTGAAGCCGGGGGAATATTTCTCTCTAAAAAAGGCGAGCGTTTCCCACATGGCTCCACAGCCGGATAACCCGATCTATAGCGACAAGCCGATAGACGTGAGGTCACTTACAGACATTATTGAGATAAACACGGATACAAGGACGTGTATTGCAGAAGCAGGGGTTACTTTTGTTAGGCTTGCAAGAGAAACCTTAAAGTATGGGCTCGTACCGCAATGTGTTTCCGAGCTCAAGGGAATCACGATAGGCGGGGCAGTAGCAGGATGTTCAGTTGAATCCATGTCTTTCAAGTATGGGGGATTTTTCGATTCCTGTGAAGAAATAGAGATTGTGACAGGAACAGGTGACATAATGTTATGCACGAAAAGTGATAACCATGAAATATTCGAGATGCTGCACGGGAGTTTCGGCACGATTGCAATCATCACGCTCCTGAAGTTCAAGCTCGTTCCAGCAAAAGAGTGCGTCCGCATCGATTACATCCGTTACGATACTTTTAGTGAATACATGGAAGCTATCAAGCAACACTACGAAAAGCAGGATATTGAAATGATGGACGGGCTTATCTTCTCCGAGAATATGAACGTACTCTGCGTTGCCAGCTTCGTTGATGAGGAGGAAGCTCCTTACAAGAGTGAATATTTCTACGATATTTATTACAAAAGTGCGATGAAAAAAAAGCGAGACTTCCTCTCCACCATAGACTATTTTTTCAGGTATGATGCAGATTGCCACTGGTCGATACGGAATGTTGCTGGAGGAATTTTTGAGAATAAAGTAGTCCGGTGGTTAGTAGGGCCCTTTATACTTGGATCGACAAATATTCTTAAGATCAGCGAACGATTGCCATTTTTAACTAAGAAGGGGGGAGAACCGGATGTGATTATTGATGTCTTCATACCAATCACTCACGCGGAAGAATTTTTCAATTGGTACCTGGAGTTATTTGATTACTTCCCGGTTTGGATCGTCCCTTACCGTATGCAAAAAAACAAACTAGATGGGTACAAGTTCTACCCGTGGCTCAATCAAGACATGATCGCTCCCATCGAGGATGAGCTATTCATAGATTTTGCCATCTACGGGTTCGAGCAAAAAAGAAAGGGATTTAACTTCTATAAAGCGCTAGAAGAAAAGGTTCATGAGCTCAGGGGAATGAAAACCTTGATAACTCACAATTTCTACGAGGAAGACCAGTTCTGGAAGGTATATAACAAGAAATTTTACGATAAAGTGAAAGAACGAACGGATCCCAAGAACTTATTTCGAAACTTGTACGAAAAGACGAATTATAAGAAAAAGAATGAAAAGACGAACTATAAGGAAAAGACGAAACGGCTGAAGGTAGGTATACCACGTTCCCTGTATTTCTACAAGTATTTTCCATTATGGGAAGGAATGCTTACAAGTCTTGGTTGCGAAGTTATTGTGAGTCCAGAAACAAACAAAGAAATTCTTACCAACGGATCTAATCAATCTGCAACCGATTTATGCATTCCAGTCAAGATTCATTATGGTCATGTGAATTATTTATCGAGAAATCACCCCGATCTAGATTTTATATTTGTTCCAAGACTCATTAGTAAGAGTAATGATCATTATTATTGTCCGAAATTCCTGATCCTTCCAGATGTCACTCAACACTCAGCAGTTTCTAATTTACCCGTGATTGAATGGATTTTTAATGCCAGGGAACATTCAATGATGAAATCAGCAATAAATTTTGGAAAAACATTAGATAAATCAAAAGAACAATCAAAACTCGCGTATGAGAATGGATATAAAAAACTTGAAGAATTCCATGAGTTGATTGAGGATGGAATTCTTGTTCCTGATGCACTTTACAAAATGTATCCTTTTGAAAAATATCCAAATTATAAGTTTAAGAAAAGATTTCGAGCTAAACTTAACAAAGATTATGAAAATTATCCACTTTCATTAATGGTTCTTGGTCATCCATACAATACTTATGAATCAATTATTAATCATGGATTAATGGATATTCTCAAATCCAATTTTGTTGATGTTGTAACTGTTGAAAATGCTCCAAAGGAAATCTTCTCAAGAAGGGTCGAAATTGATGATAGTCTTTGCAATTTCTGGGATAATGAAGATGAATTGATGCAATTATCTGATTATGTTATCCATAATGAAGAGATTGATGGGGGTATTTTCTTGATTTCTTTTGCATGTGGTCCTGATTCTTTAATTCAAGAATTGGTGATGCAGGATTTTGACATGAAAGGTAAGCCTTATATTGATCTCACATTAGATGAACACACTGGAGAATCTCAAATAACTACAAGAGTAGAATCTTTTGTCGAAATGATAAGGAGGAAAAAATACAAATGAATGAACCAGAATTTATCAAGAATATTCTTTCAGATGATGTGGATGACAAGTTATATCTAGGAATCGATGTCGGAAGTGTCTCCACGAAATGTGCAATAATTAATGAGAGAAATGAATTATTGTATGCTACCTGGACCAGAAATGATGGTTCTCCCATTGTTTCTACACAAGAAAATCTAAAATACATGGAAGAAGTCCTTCCCGATAACATCGAAAAAAGTATTTGTGGTGTTGGGACAACAGGTTCTGCTAGGTATTTAATAAAAGCTCTTATCGGTGCAGATATAGCAAAACCTGAAATAATTGCTCATGCAATTGGAGCTTCAACTTATACTCCTGACGTGAGAACAGTTCTTGAAATCGGAGGACAGGACAGCAAAGTTATATTGATGAAAAATGGCATCGTAACAGATTTTAACATGAACAGTGTTTGTGCTGCCGGAACTGGTTCTTTTCTAGATCACCAAGCACTTCGGATCAAGGTTCCAATTGAAGAATTTGGGGATTATGCTCTTCGGGCAGAAGAGGAGGTTTCAATTGCAGGACGATGCACAGTTTTTGCCGAATCTGATATGATCAGTAAACAACAAGAAGGATATTCTAAAGAATCAATTATCAAGGGATTATGTAAAGCTCTTGTTAGAAACTACTTGAATAATGTTTGCAAGGGTAAAAAACTGTATCCTCCCTTCGTATTCCAGGGAGGAGTTGCAGCAAATTCCGGAATAAAAAATGCTTTTGAAGAAGAATTGGGGTATGAAGTCATTATTCATGAAAACTATTACGTGATGGGAGCATTTGGTTCAGCTATTTTGGCAAAGGAACATGTAAATGGACAGATATCTTCTTTTCATGGCCTAAAAGTTAGTGAAATGAACTTGGCTCCAGGTTCATTTGTCTGTCCTGATTGTGCAAATAGATGTACAGTTAAATACATTGTCAGGGAAGAAGATAAAAGTATAGTAACTGGAAGAGAAAAAGATGATGCAATATTTGCACGATGGAATAGTAGGTGCGGTAAATGGTAAATGTTAGAGTTTCATTTTCACGAATGGGTTGGAGCTATATTTTTTTCAAAGGGTTATTCCATGATCTTCCTGGTATTGAAGTTGTCGAACCCCCTCTAGTAAACACTGAAATCGTTAGTGAAGGAGTCAAAAGATCTCCTGAATTCGTTTGTTTTCCATTTAAAGTCATTCTTGGTGAAATGATAAACCTGTATCGTAATTATGATGTTAAAGATTTTGCGATGATTGCTGACTACGGTCCTTGTCGAGCAGGAATTTATGCTGTTGTCCAGAAAAGAATCATGAAAAACATGGGATTCAAGGATGTTAGAATGTTTTATCTGCGTCAAGATGATTTTCGAAATCTTGAATGGTTAGGGGTATTTCGTGATTTAGAAAAAAGAACAGGAAGAAAATTTGATGACTATAAAATTATAAGAAACACACTCTTGTTCTTGGTCAAAGCATACTATGTTGAAAGAATAAGCCATATTGAAGGACTTGTTAGATGTCGAGAAAAAAACAAATCGATGACTACCAAAGTAGTTCATACTTTGATGAATTTACTTGATAACGAAAATAATTTGATGAAATTATCTAATTTTGAAAGAACGATAGATGAAAATTTTCGCAAGATTCCTATTGACAAGGAAATGGAACCTTTGAGGGTTTGTTATACTGGGGAAATCCAAGTCATGTTGGAGAAATGGGTTAATTATGATCTGATGGGAGAATTAGGCGTCATGGGTATCGAGGTTCACAAGCAGTATGATGTCTTTGATTGGGTCATGTACAAACTTGACGCCAGCAAACGAAGAAGACGGCTTGAACATACTGCAAGAAAGTATATTCCAATGGATATTGGTGGAGAAGCCGTATGGAACATGGGAAGTTATCTTGAGTCTCAAGAAAAAGGTTTTGATGGTTTTGTCCATATATTCCCATTTACTTGCATGCCTGAAATATCCCTCATGGGAATGTTAGAAGCTGAGAAAAACATGGATAAGTTTTACATGCCCCAGATTCATATTAGTCTTGATGGAAGTTCTGGTTTTGAAGGACTTAGAACAAGAATCGAAGCATTTCATGATTTAATGGTTGGCAACAAGAAAGCTAATCCCTTGTTTAGAGATGCCAAGTATGTGGTCCCGGATGAAATAAAAAATATATATTTTAAGCCGAAATCCAATTTTGAATATTTCGTGTCTAGTATTGAAACACCAATGTCAAAGATTTTAACAATGCTGAATCCATCAAAGAAATTAGATGTAGGATTCGCCGTTAAGAATGGACTAGAGTTTTTTTCAAGAAATTCGTTTTTTGATATCGGATCTCTTTTTAACCATTGAGAGGCAAATTAGACATTAATATAAGAAGGCATACCTTAGATCTGTTATCTAGTGAAACCTCTTTGGAGGAGATTATTAAATATTGTTGAAATTTTTATTAAAAGTATCATACGATTGATAATCTGTTTATAATGGGTAAATTTTTATTTTAGAGTGAGTTATTTGATTTCATAGTTTTGATCAAATACTTGACTAGGTAAAATTTCTTAGAATTAAAATGTTAATTTCCTTCCCTAATATGGGCCCAAATTGGGTCGCTTTTAAAACTCTCTTTACTAGCCTTGATTTGGATGTCGTCATTCCTGATCCAACCAATCGCGAAGCAATAAAGATCGGAGTTAAACAAAGTCCCGAATTTGTGTGCTTTCCTTTTAAAGCTACTATAGGAGATTTCGTGAACGCTATCGAGAAGGGAGCAGATACATTAGTCATGGCGATTGACTGTGGACCTTGTAGGTTCGGATTTTATGCTTCCGTGCAGGAGAGAATTCTAAAGGATATGGGATATAAGAATATAACATTAATACCCCTTGACCAGGCCGATCTGCTTGAATTTAACTGGGTAAAAACACTCCAGGAATTAAGTGGTAGAAGAGATTTATTTATATACTCTAAATTTGTAAAAGCTGTTATCTTTTTCTTAAAAAAAGCAAAGCTCTTAAACGATATGCAAACAGCGGAAGGCGTCTTCCGAGCATACGAGCGAAATCAAGGAGATACGACGAAAATTTTTAATAATCTGTTAACTAAACTTGATGAATCTAATACTCTTCCAGAGTTAAGGAAATTTAAGAATTTAATTAAACATGATTTTAACGAATTAGATATTGATAAAACCAGAAGTCCTTTAAAAGTAGGACTTTCAGGAGAAATTCATATTAGTTTAGAACCTTATGTGAATCTTGATATTAGACGTAAACTAGGCGAAATGGGGATTGAAATTCATCAATCCTTAAGTCTATACGATTGGGTTGTTCACAAGTTTCACCTAAATTATCATCGAAAATGGTTAGAGCATCTTTCGCATCCTTATATGCCTATGGATATTGGTGGGGAGGCGAGGTGGGTGCTGGGTGAGTATATCGATAAAGCTCAGGCGGGTTTTGATGGTTTTGTTCACGAATACCCATTTTTATGTATGCCTGAAGTAACTGCTCGAACAATTATAACTAATAAACTAAAAAAAATCTACGACCTTCCGATAATCTACTTCTCGTTTGACGAACAAAGTGGAATGGAAGGATTCAGGACTCGTTTGGAAGCTTTCGCAGACCTTATGAACGGTAGACGTAAACAAGAGATAAGAGAGACCGAAAAATTCCGAGCTAACGGAAATAAAAAAATTTATCCTCATTATGGAGATATATTTTACAACGAATGTAATCAATTTATACAAAATTCAATAGAGATGTGAATGTATATGGAAGACGTTTCAGAAGTTGTTGTTAAAGAAGGAGAAAAAAAGGATGCTTTCCTTGGAATCGATATAGGAAGCGTTAGTTGCAAATTTGTATTAATGGATACTGATGGAAATCTATTAACTAGTGTATTTCTACAGAACAGAGGCTCTCCTATCGATTCAGCTAAAGCAGGAATGGGAGAATTAAGTGAAAAAATAAAAGAGAGTGAAAACTTACACGAGTATGCAATACGATGTTGTGGAACTACTGGTTCGGCAAGATATTTGACTAAAGCGATAGTAGGAGCTGATCTTGCGAAAACAGAGATAATTGCACACGCTGTAGCTGCTCAGGCTTTGTATCCCGATGTAAGAACGATATTAGAAATTGGAGGTCAGGATTCTAAAATAATTCTTTTACGAGATGGAATTATTATAGATTTTGCTATGAATTCTGTTTGCGCAGCTGGAACGGGATCGTTTCTCGATCACCAAGCAACACGACTTGGGATTGCAATCGAAGATTTTGGCGATTATGCTATAAAATCTAAAAATCCCGTGAGTATCGCTGGAAGGTGTACTGTTTTTGCGGAATCGGATATGATTCACAAACAGAACGCGGGTTATACAAAAGAAGATATAATTGCCGGATTATGTGATTCACTTGTTAGGAACTATATGAATAATGTTGGTAAGGGTAAAGATTTAGAGGAACCGATAGTTTTTCAAGGAGGAGTATCATACAACAAGGGAATAATAGAAGCTTTCGAAAGGCACTTAGGGTGTAAAATTGTTGTTCCTAAATATAACGTATTGATGGGAGCTCTTGGAATGGCTATACTCGTTCGGGATTATTATATAGAACACGAAGATGAGACTGAATTCAGAGGTCTTGAGGTAGCCGAGATAGAATTCACCACATCAGCGTTTAATTGCGGTGATTGCCCAAATAACTGTGAAATTGTCCAAGTTAAAATGCCGGAGTATGGGAATAAAATTATTGCCCGTTGGGGGTCAAGGTGTGGAAAATGGTCAAATTTAGATTAGTTAGATGTCTTAGGATAGTAGAATAGAGGAAATAGATTAATGTCAGACTTTTTTAATCAATTGAGGCACTTAGGAGAGGAATTTCTCGAGTCGCTTCAACATAAGACGAAATTATCAACAATTTTCGATATTTACTTAGAAAAAGTAATACCTTCGTTTGTTTCCGAAAAAGAGTTAAAGGAATATTACGAGAGACGGATGGAGGAAGTAAGTAATTTCATAGATAAATTATAAAGGAGTGAATAAAATGGTTGAAGCATCAACAGAGGAAAAGGAAACGAAAGGAAAAGATAAGGTAGTTAGTAAGGATTTGATGAAAGATTTGTTATACGCAGTTACAAAAGGTATAGGAGGGTTTGGTTTTGAAGCTTTCGCTGATTTGAAGATAGAAGGCAAGGAAAACGTACCAATCATAGGGAAAGCAATATTAGTTACAGTAAGCGATAATGCGTTAAGAGATATGGCAATTATTAGTCAAGTCTCTGGGCGCAGAATTCATTTCATGGTTCATCATAAATTAATGAAGCATCAGGTGTATGGTCCAGTCCTGAAATTGTTAGGAATGTTCCGTAGCACTCTTGATAAAGATGATACTGTACCTATCGATAAAGTTTTTCACTATCTTAACGAAGTTGGAGATCTCGTAGCTATGACGCCAGAATCAAAGTTAACTCCAGAGGTTCAAGTAAAAGCGATGGCAGGAATTATTAAATTTGCTGTCGCTGCGATGGCACCTATAATCCCAATAGCAATCTATACCGAAAAAGCTCGAATTTTAAATACTATTAACACTACCGGGATAAGAGTGAAAATTGGAACTTCGCTTAAGGTGGAAAAACGATTAACTCGTGAAAAAAACCGAGATGAGAGATACGAACTTGCTGAGGATATAATTAAGATCATTAACTCCCTTAAAGTTCGACCGGAAAAAGAACAAGAATAAAAATGAGGTAAAAAAAATGGAAAAAAATCAAAATTCAGAAATGGATGATATTGAGAACACATTTGAAGATCTTACTAAGGAACTTAAGCAAAAAAAGGTAGATCTTATAAAAGAATTGAATGAAACTGGAGATTGTGAAGTTTGCATAGAACCAGATAAAAATATGAGCGAATTTATCGGCGACATCTTTTATAAATCAATGAAGAACCTATTTGATACGAGCGCTAAGCTTGCTAAGAGTTTAACTGGCGAATTCTTTACTAAAAATCGAGACAAATAGAATTAATCAACACATTAGCATACAAGATAATCTAAATTCAATAAGGTCCGATAAGTTTCAAATTACCCTATCTCAATTTATATAAATCAAAAATTTAAAAGATTTCTCCTTATAATCACCATTAGAAAAACCCTTAACAGACAAAGGAATACACTTAATACAAAATCGTCAACAATAGAAAACAAATTTCTAGCAATTTTGGTTATATCTTTAACTTTAGACGATTTATTTGGAGGAACAATCTGGGGTATTATTCAAATTGCGATAGCTATTATTTTCGTTTTTGGAGCATTTGTAATTTATAGATCACAAGAAAAGAAGCAATAATATCCCTTTATTTTATAAACTTAACACTAGTTTTTCGTATGTTTCAATTGATCTTAATTGATAAAAAAGAAAAAGAAGAAAATAAAAATTACTTTTAATATCTTGTTCTTGAAGCCTGAATCCGTATTTTCGCCTTGGTTTGTTCCTTATTGTCCTGCAAAATTTCGTATCGAGTTTTGGAAGGAAGAACTACATCGTAATCTTCTTCTGCGACTGTGGAGTCCTTCTTTAAATGATCTTGTTCTCTCAATATTATTTTTACTCTTACTACGGCCTCTGCTCCTGCTTTTACTGTTTTAAATTGACTCCATATATTCATATCTGCTTTAGATGTAAAAATTTGATTTCTTTGAAGCTTAATTGTTCCCTTATTTGGAAATCTCGATTTAAAAACCTTAGGACCGTCTGCTTTGAAATAGAATTCGCCGCGCCATCCCATTATATCGTAATCTTTTAAAGTTTTTAAGCTCATTAAATCTATGCTTATAAGATAGCGTTCTTTTTCTTCTCCAACTTGGTCCTGTTCAAAACTCTGGTCTTTCGCGTACGTTTTTTTACCCTTTGCGTAATATCTTCTAGACACTGTAAAACACCTTTAAAATACCATTTTATTGAGAATTCTTTTTTTATTTTTCATATAGTGTATGGAGTTTATATTCTTTTTTAAGTTAAATAATCTGGTAATAACCGAATAATAATCTATGCTCTAACATGGTAAAAATTAAGATAATTCTTCTGAAATCCGAAATTTTAATTAATTAACCAAAATATTGTAAAAATTATATATAAAAAGTTTTTAGGAGATATTAAATTGACTCAAGAGCAATTTTATGGTGAAATTTCTGACGCTATAGTGAATTTAGACAAGGAGAAAGCAATCGAACTTGCAAATAGAGCGATTACTGAAAAATTGAACTTACTAGAGGTCATTGAAAAAGGTTATGGAGACGGGATCCGAAGAATTGGTGACCTATGGGAAGAAGGAGAATTTTTCTTGCCAGAATTAATGCTTGGTGGAAATATTATGCAAGAATCAATGGATATTCTATTACCAAGCTTGAAAGAGAGTGGAACTTATGCATCACGAGGAGTCGTAGTAATCGCTACGATTGAGGGAGATATTCATTCTATTGGAAAAACTATCGTAGGAACTATGCTTAGTGCTAATGGTTTTGATGTCTACGATCTAGGTGCTGATGTTCCAGCGGAAAAAATCATCGAAACCGCAGTTGAGAAAAATGCTGATGTAATAGGGGTTTCTGCTTTGCTTACTACAACAATGTTCGGTCAAAAAAAGATCATAGATATTTTGGAGGATAGAGGGATTCGAGAAAATTATAAAGTAATTATTGGAGGAGCTCCAGTTACCAAAGAGTGGACAGAAGAATGTAATGCTGATGGATTTGCTGGTAGTGCTATAGAAGCTGTTAAATTAGTTAAAAATCTCTTAAATAAATAATATTATAATGGATTTATAGGTAGGTATGCTATGTTGTTTCACGATTGGCTAAATAATAGTTCTAAAATCATACTGTTTGATGGAGGAATGGGGTCAGAAGTTTTTAAACGCGGTATTTTGCCGGGAAAGCTTCCTGATACGCTCAATATCGAACAACCCGATGTGATAATCGATATTCATAAATCCTATTACATTGCTGGGGCAGATATGTGTCAATCAAACACTTTTGGGTCAAGCTTCATAAACCTAAAAAATTATAAAATAGAAGATCGAATCAGAGAAATTAACCTGGGCGGCTTAGAAAACATAAAAAAAGCATGTCCTCCGAATCGTTTAATTGCTGCCGATATTGGTCCCTCTGGTGAATTTCGCCCTCCAGTTGGAAAAGCATCACCAGATCAATGGATTTCTAGCTTTAAGAAGCAAGTTATTATCTTAGAAGATGGAGTAGATTTATGGCATATTGAAACAATGTCAGATATTGAAGAGATGAAAGCAGCATTGGAAGCAGTGAGAAGCATTTCAAAAAAACCTATTATTAGTTCTATGACATACAAGAAGATGAAAAAAGGTTTTTACACGATAATGGGAGATTCTCTAGAGAAGTGTGTCCAATTTCAGGAAGATCAAAAAGTAGATGTAATCGGTGCTAATTGTACGTTAGGGAGTGATCAAATGGTTGATTTAATGAAAGAATTAAAACCTCTTACTGATAAACCAATATCTATAAAACCTAACGCAGGTCAACCAAGAATTAACAGTGATAATATAGCGGTTTACGATCAACCTATAAAGGATTTCGTAAATGATATAGGAGAAATGATACAACTGGGCGCTAAAATCGTAGGAGGTTGCTGTGGAACGTCTCCAGCTACTATAAAAAAAATAAGAAAACTTATTGATTCACTAGAGAATTAACCAAAAGAGAGTGTGTATGTTAGGATGGGAATATTAAGGCCAAGAATTAACGTCTTAGATGAAGATCATAAAATAAAGATATTCAACGAGGCTAAAGATATTTTAGAAAATCTAGGAATATTTTTAGGAAATGAGGACGCTAAAAAATTATTTAACAGCGAGGGAGTTAATCACGAGGGTTCTCGATATTATATTTCTTCTGATTTAGTAGATAGATGTCTCAAAACTGTTCCAAATGAGATTAAGCTATTTGATAGAGAGGGAAAAGAGCATATTACTTTAGCGAACGATAATGTTCATTATGATCCTGGCTCAGCAGCGATATTATATCTAGATGAAAATACAGGGATAATTAGAAACGCTTTTGAAAAAGATTTCGTACGTTTTTCAAAGGTAGTAGAACATTTACAGTATATCGAGGCTCAAAGTACTGCTATAGTTTATCAAGATGTCCCCACGCAGGCACAAGATTGGCATAGGTTATATATCGCATTATCTAATTGCTATAAACCAATCGTAACTGGGACATTTCGAAAGGAAAGTTTTTCAATTATGAAAGAGTTATTGTTAAGTTGTCGATTATCAGAAGAAGAATTAGCAAGGAAACCTTTAGCGATCTTTGATGCATGTCCTAGTCCTCCGCTAAAATGGTCAGACCTGACTTCTCAATCACTTATCGATGCCGCCAAGAGTATGATACCATCTGAGTTTGTGTCTATGCCGTTAGCAGGGGCTAGTGCTCCAATAAGCTTGATAGGTTCAATAACACAACACTCTGCGGAATGCTTAGCGGGGGTTGTAATTGGACAATTAGCAAAAACGGGAGCTCCTTTGATATGGGGTGGATCACCCGCAATATTAGATATGAAGCAAGGTACGACTCCTATGGGAGCAATTGAGACAATGATGATTAACTTGGGGGATGTCGAAATGGGATCTTTTTTGAATCTACCCACTCACGCGTATATGGGTTTAAGCGATTCCAAAGTCCCAGACGCACAAGCAGGATTTGAAGGAGGTATGGGGGCTCTTTTAGCAGGACTTGCAGGAGTAAACATGATTTCCGGAGCGGGTATGTTAGATTTCGAATCTACACAAAGCATAGAAAAATTAATAATCGACAACGAAATTATCGGAATGGTAAAACGACTTCTAAGAGGAGTAGAGGACTACGGCACCCCCTTTGCGTCAGATATCCTTAAGGACTACGATGAAAAAGAAGAATTACTTTCACATCCCACTACCTTGAAGCTTTTTAGAAAAGAGCTTTTTATGACAAGTCCGGTAATAGATCGTTTATCTCGAGACGCTTGGAAACAGAATGGCTCTAAGTCGGCAAGAAAAAGAGCAAAGGAGCAGGCGACTAAACTCGCTGAGAAAGGTTCTTTAAGACCTATTGATGATACACTTTCTAAGGAATTAGAATCAATTACTTCAAAGAATTTGTAAACTCTCTGTTTTTTTCTTCATAATATTCTCTTTTAATTAAATTTTTCATCTTTTTCACGGTTAGAGCATATCTAAAATTCGGGATATTTCTCTAGCATATATTATCGCACCTTTGCTATTGAGGTGTCCACCATCTATAGTCAACACTAACCGTCTTTTCCTACTTATACTTTCTGCCCAGTTCATTCTTTTTGATCTAAAATAATCAAAAACTAAGTTTAAAGGATTATCCATAAGATAATTACTCGAATTGCATTTTCTTAAGATCTTATCAAACAATGGACTCACATCTGCTATATATGCACCATGTTTAGAACCAACTTCCTTAATCTGATCATTTACTAATCTTCTTTTTTGGTTTAATGAAGAACTTACATCTTCTCCTAAGCAACTTAAAGTAGTTATTATTATCTTTGCTTTACTATGTAAACTTATAGCTCTTAATCCATTATCATAAAAGTCTTTTATCTTGTTTAATGGAGCTACTTTTCTAGTGCTTGTGAAATTCCACTTTTTTTTGAGATAAGGTAAGAAAAGATCGTTGTGACCAGCTTCAATTACTATAATGTCATATTTTTCAGTATGGGTTTTCAAAATTTTTAAAAGTCTCGTAACGATTCCAGATAAAGTATCGCCACCGCGTCCATAATTTTTACACTGAAATTCAGGGAAGTAATGTTGAATTATATCAACATATCCTATTCCAATTTTTCCCTCTGTAATACTATCGCCAATAAAAAGTATCGTTTTGGTCATCTCAGTTCAAAATCTATTTTACTTGTAATTTATTACTAGTACAGCTACCAGAACAATGATTCCTCCGATGATGTTCCATAGCAGTATTGTCTCAGATCGGTTTAAGATAATTGAAAAGATAAGAGTAAGAAATGGCTCAATATAGAGAAATGAGGCCCCTTTTGAAGATTTTAGTTCCTTTTGGGATTTCTGCCAAATAAAATAACCAAGTACATAGCATCCAATACCTAAATATATTCCAGACATTAAAACAACAATATTAGCCAGATTTTGGATAAAAATTAGTAATTCATTATTTAGTAAAACGAAAAAAAACAATTCCACCGTCCCAAAATAAGCTATATATTTGAGTGTAACTAAGTTAGACTTCTCTTTGGATATTTTTTTTGTAGCGATTGTATATATCGCCCAAAGCAATGGTGTTATAAGGGCAAATAAGTATCCTAAAAAGTTAGGGGTTTCTGGAGTAATTGTTCGTAAATCTCCTCCTGTGACTAACAAAAAACCTCCAATTGTAGCAATGATATAACCCATTATTTTCAACTTAGTTAATCTTTCATTAAAAAAAACTAAAGCTAAGACAGTAATTAATACGGGTGCTAATAGGCACACGAATAATGCCGGCAAAGAAGGTCCGATCAACTCTATAGCGGTATATTGGATTGCGAAGAAGAAAGATGTACCGGTAAAGCTTGCAATAACTAAATAGAGCCATTCCATTTTCGTATATAGGCACTTCTCAGTTGTTTTGGGAGTATCCTTATCTCTTTGTTTTCGTCGTATAAATAAATAAAGATCAACGATTAAAAATGATAGTGATGCTAATAAGAATCTGGTCAAGGCAAGAGATGTTGGAGGTATAAATTCGACAGCTATATCCACAAGAACGAATGAGAAGCTCCAGAGAAATACCATTAACACTAGTAAACCGTATATAAATAGCATTCTAAAATGAAAGTTCAATCAATAATTTATATGTATGATCTTTTATTATAATATTAAATTAAGAGCTTTAATTATTTTTATTTGATAGGAAAGTATTGAAGGACTTCCATTTTTCTTTAAATCTGGGTTTAATAGGAACTGATGATTCAAGAATCGATATTATCTTAGATTACTTAAAAGAAAAAACAAAATTATCTAGTTCTGAAGATTCTATAAGTGAATTTCAATTTATCTACGAGAAAGTACCACTAAAAATGAAAATTTATCAATTTAAACATTTCGAAGATCTTACCGATGATATTAGACAACTTAAAAAACTCGATGCAATTATTGTTGTCGTAAATCTCTATAATGATCAAGCTATTTCTAAGCTAACTTTAAATAAATATAAAGAATTTTGTGATAATTTCATGTTTAATGGGATTGCTGCGTTAGTTGGAATCGATCCTTATTTAATTGAGCAAAAAAATCCTCCAGCATCAAGAAACATAAATGAATTTGTTTTAATTCAAAAAACTAAAGAGTTAAAATTTCATTATTGCTTTAAAATTCAAAATTCACAGAAAGATATTGCCGATATTTTCAATAAAATTCTAAATTATGTAAATTTAAAGCTAGAATTTATTAATCCCGAAATGTTCGAGCGAGTGAAAACAAATGGTAAAGATTTTGTAGGAAAGTGCCTGTAAACTAAAAATAATGCAGCAAATCGTCATTTCTGTCATTTAAAATAGTTTTTAATGTTCAATTCTTCATTTTTGAGTTATAAATTCATAATCTCATAAATTAAGATTTTTTTTGGTTTTAACGATTGTATTTTTGTTCACACAATTGTACTACCTTCCAAAAAATAAATTATTAAATATAGATAAAATCTATGACACTTAATAGACAAAAAGTCTTTGCTTAATATTATAAAGGAGTTGGAGATGTTATATGATGCTTCTAGCGCAAACTATGGATATTGCACGATTTATCCAAATCTTTCTGGTACAGGGTTTAGCAGGGCTATTTTATTTGTTTATCGCGTATAAAATTTTAAAAAGGGAAACGAAAGGTTTAAACCGTATTCTCAGCAGTTTCTATTTATGCGTAGCATTCGCAGTAATCTTAAATGTTGTCTATACCTTCATTTTTGTAGAGGAAGTAGTTTATATTTTGCATGTTACAACATACTATTTATTATGTTTCCCTTTGATTTTTTTGTTGGTTTTTGTCTTAATCTTACTTAAATCAGAGGACATTTTTACTCCCAAACTTCAATTAATTCTAGTTGTTATTTTTGGTATTATTTTAGTTGGTTTATGGTTGATTCCAAATGGAGTGACAATTAACGAAAGTACTTACTGGAAGCCTGATTGGAGCTGGACTTATTTAACTTATAGTTTTACTGTTTGTAGCTTCTTCGCAATCTTTCCAACGATATATTTATCAGTAAAATTATATCTAAAATTCGAATATAAGGAGTTAAAGAAGAAATTAAAGTATTTTTTAATAGGTATAAGTGCCTATTTTTTCTTATATTATGGCACATCGATCTCTAATACATTAAACGATCCAACATTCAGATTAATCTGGTCACTTCTCTCGCTCCCCGCGTTAGTTTCACTTTATTTCGTGTATTTTGGCGTAGCTAAGAATTTATGAAGTAATTCTCGCTATATATTTCAATTTAGAAATTTTTTATTAACTCAACAAATATATATATAAATTACAGTTAAATAAGAAAACTACAATAATAATTAATAACAATCAAAAAAAATCAATAAAAAAATTATTGATTAAAGAATAACATATAATAAAACAAGTGAGGTTATGCAATGGTTTATTTTCAATTAACGCTTGGTCGATTTTTAACTGTTTATATAGCTCAAGGAGTAATTTTGGTGGCTTTTTTGTATTTGGCTATCAGAATCTTGCAAAGAGATAGAAAACGATTAAATGTCATTTTCGCAAGTCTATATATATCTCCTGCTATTGGGGTCCTTATTAATTTTATATATGCGCCTTTAACCGATATACCTATTGTATTACTACTTAATTTTTTTACCAACTTTGGATTCTTTTATGCTCCTATATTTATCGTGGTCTTTGACTTAATACTTTTAAAATCTGAAAAAGTAATTTTAACGAGTAAGCAAATGATAATCCTTATTATTTACGGAATTGCTATGTTTGGTATGCTTTTCTTCATTTTTTTACCTGGTTTTGGGGTTACTATCAATGAAGAAACAAATTGGAGTCCTGTATGGAGTTTACCATTCTTTATATATGTTGCCTTAGTCGAAACCATTGGTGCACTCATACCATCACTTTATTTCTCATTTCAGATTTACAAGAAGTTCGAGGATGAAGTGTTAAAGAAAAAATGGAGATTTTTTATATTTGGATTCATTGCTCTAATGACATTTATGTACGCGATCTTTATTTCTAATACATTAGCAAATCCAGCTACTTCAAACGGTTCAACATTTAGATTAATTATAGGAGTAGTAGGCTTGATATTAGCCATTCTTGGAGGCTTTTTAATGTATTCCGGCGTAGGGAAACAAATAGAGAAGTAATTTTTTCAAATTTTATATCTTTTTTTTTTATCATTATAAAATTTTATCTTGTAGAATTACCATTATTAATTATAATAGCATAAGTTCACGATAATTGAAGGTTAAAATTCATTTTAACCCATTTATCAAGTATAACTTGTCAATCTCATGCAGAATCTTATAGTCTAAAGTGTTTCTAATGTCTAATGAACTTGAACGAGTAAGTGGCATTGGTCCAATTGCTGCAATTAACTTAAATAAAGCGGGAGTTAAAACAATTGAAGAGATTGCGAGTTCTAAGCCTGAAGATTTAGCGTGGATTAAAGGTATTGGGATTGTTTCCGCAAAAAAATTAATAGAGAATGCTAACGACTTACTCAAATTAGAGAAGAATATCCAATTAGTCTTAAATTCAATAAAGGAAAATTTTGTAAAAAATTGTCCGAAATGTGAAGGATCTATGAAAAGTAAATATATCATTCTCGGACCTGAAAGACGATTAAAAGTAAAACAATGCACTGTGTGCAAATTTTATTTACCTGAATAAAAAAATTTTTTCTGAAAAATGTAATAGATCATACTATTATATTAAAGAGTAAAAGATATGCACCTAAATAGAGGAAAATAAAGAAAACTCCTGCTTTTTTGTCCATTTTCTGTCTTACTGCTATAACAATAATAACAATTATACTAACGATAAGCGTATATAAGATTGTTGGAACCGCTAATTCTGCTGTGACAGCTTGAGGGAAGAAGACTTGACCGATGCCGATAGATAACGTAGAATCAACAATACAGGAACCAACAATATCCCCAATAGCAATAGAATGGTGACCAGCTCGGAGCGCTTGAAAATCAACTACGAGCTCTGGAAGTGATGTGCCGATAGCAAGAATGAAAAAACTAATAATATATTCGTGAATGTTTATAGCCTGTGATATGAAAATTACTGATTGTACTATAAGATATGCGCTAATCGTCACGCCGGCAAAACCAATTACAGCAATTAAAAAATGGAATTTTTTTTTCTTAGTTGGTTTGCTTATTTCTAATATTTCTATTCTATGTTGTATGCTATCTTTATTAGAGTTGTATATCAACCAAATATAAATTAATAGACTGAAAACCAAAAAAATTGCATTTAGGCGAGTGATGTATCCTTTCTCAACAATTGCAAATATCACAATAAGAGATAACACTTCACAAGAACCTAGAATTATTATGTCTCTTCTGTGAATATGAAATGCGCCGCAAACTATTGGCAAGATTCCGAAGATCAATGTGAGTTGGGTAAGATCTGAGCCTACAGAATCTCCTACATCAATATCTCCGTGACCTAAAGAACAAGAGATAATCGAATTAAATATTTCAGAAATATCCGTGCCTATTGATACTAAAGTTATTCCGATTATTAGCGGCGATATTCCTAAAGCTGTGGCGAGCATTGCAGAGTGCTTTACAGCATATTTACTTGAAAAGATTACAAGAACAATTCCTCCAATAAGAATGAAAAAAGCTAAGATTAGATCAATCATTAAATTGTATCCTCTTTAAAAATCTCTAATTTTGAAATTATTCCCTAATTTGAATTAATCAAAATATTCCTCAAATATACTTATTGAACTTACTCTATTTTGTTAATAAAGGGATTCCAATAAGCGAATTTTCGATTAATTTTCGATCTGAATAAATAATCGAATTAGTACTCCATTCTTATATCTAATATAAAGCTATTTAAATTTTTTCGAAATAAAATTAGAAATTATCATATTTTCCAATGTCGTCAAAAGTATATCTTGCATATATCCATGTCCGTATTTTCTTTAGATACATTGTATACATTTTCCACATCCATTTTATTTTTGCCTGAGATTGATATATTTCTAGCCAATCTTTTAAAATATTTGCTTTATCTTCATCTATAGTGTATTGAAATTGCTTAACTTGAGAGTCGTCTTGAAATTTACCATAGGAAGCAATAAAGTAAACGAAATATTCAATACTTGTCAAATTTAATTCTTTAGCAGCACCTATTGCAATATCGTGAGTAGCTTGATGATCTGCATGAATATTATGAGTGCTCGGTAAAACAATTCTGTCTACATCTTTAATTAAAGGTTTTACTTTCTTGATTCCTTCCTTTACATACTTTTGACCATCAGCATCGTGAAAATAAAGAAGATGGTGATTTTCCGAAGGAAGTCCCAAGAATTCAATTGATTTTTTGGCTTCGCTAATTCTCATCTCAGCAACATAATCTTCAGTCATATGAGCAACATCTTCAGAATAACTGTCATCTCCAGACCTGTAACAAGCCCTTCCATCTGTTACTGTAATAATATGAATATCGTGGCTTCCCTCATTTATCCATTCTAAAAGAATAGGTCCAGGTCCGAATAATAAGTCGTCTGGATGAGGTTCAAAAATAACAATTTTCAATATTATCCCTAGTATAAGTTTTATATAGTTCAATAACTAAAACTATTATTATTATAAATATATTATTTAAAAAAAAAACCTGTTATTGTTCTATTCTAAAAGAAAGGATTAATAATAGGGGATATTAAAAAAAGTGATATTTATTATGACAGAAACTATTGAAAAAGAAAAATTTGTGTATAAAAGGCGAATAAGAGCATCATACGGAGGAAGAGAACTCTTTGGGCAATGGATTTCCGCTGCATTTGGTTTTTATGTATTCTTTTTTTATGAAAATGTGATTAAATTACCTGTAGGGTTAGCTGCATTAGCTTTTACTCTTTATTCAGTATGGAATGCTGTTAATGATCCTTTCGTTGGGTGGTTAATGGAAAAAATCCATATGCCCTGGGAAAAAAAAGGATTTAAACGATTTCCATGGATGCTAATTGGTGTTATTCCTTGGTTACTTTCTTATATGTTAATTTTCATGGTGCCAACTAATTTGTATATAACTGAATCAGCAGTAACAGCGAACCAGTGGCTTATTTTCGCATGGTATTTAGGATCTCTCTGTTTATACGATACTATGCTAACAATATACGATGTAAATGTAATTTCTTTATATCCAGATAAATTCAGGGGACTTAGAGAACGAAGATCTGTACAAGGTTACGGTACGATATTGGGAATACTTGGTTTAGTTCTTGCTTTTACATTACCATCCCTATTCTTTATAGATACTTATGTAGCTCAAACTTATGTAAGTGCTAGTATATTCAGTGTAATTATAGGTTTCATGTTTTTCTTAATTATAATTCCGGGAATATATGAAGATAAAAAAGTAAAAGATCTATACCAAAGTAGAATAGGAACTGGCGAGGTTCAAAAGGTAGAATCCTTTCTATCTTCAACTAAGAGAGTCATTAAAGATAGGACATTTATGATGAAAGCATTACACTTTTTCGGTTACCAAGTTGGAGGTGTGATGCTACAGACTTCAGCGTTATATGTGTCAGCAAACATATTACTCATGGGTGATGAAGCCATTATTTTTTTATTAGGTTCAATGCTATTAGGAGCACTCATCTCAACACCCTTCTGGACAATAATCGCTCATAGAATAAATGATAACAGAAAATTAAGTGTAATAGCAGCTTTTCTAATGTTTGTTGCGTTCGTACCGTTAATTTTTGTATGGGAGTTAATTGGTTGGACTATTAGTCTTTTCTTTTTTGGAATAGCTCTTGGTGGCCATTGGTATGTTGATCCTCCCACAATGGGCGACGTTCTTGACGATGTAGCGGTTAGAACAGGTAAGAGTCAACAAGCAATATACTATGGATTTCAATCATTTTTTATCAAGTTTGGGCAATCGTTTATTGCAATAACAATTGCAATAAGTCATATTCTTACGGATTACCAAGAGGGTCAAGCAATACAACAACCGCTTGCACTCTTTGGTATTCGAATTCATACAGCAATCGTCCCAGCTATTTTAGTTCTCGTTACGGCGCTGTTATTCTGGAAATTTTATAAATTAACACCTGATAAAGTATCAGAAAACATAAAAAAACTTAAGGAAATGGGACTCAGATAACGAATGGAATAATAACTAAAAAAAAATTTTTTTTTTCTATTTGATTGTTTTACTTCGTGTCTTCAATATTAGAAGATTTTTTTAGATTTCTTTTAATAACTTCAGGATACCTCTTCGCGTTCCTGCAACTACCCCTGCGACACCACCACCGGATTCACTCTGTGCTCCAACATACCATAAGCCTTGAATTGGAGTATGATGAGGGGGATTTTGCTGATTCATAATTGGAGCTAATCCTCCAAAACTATGTCGTTCAACGAATATACGAGATTTAAAATCCAATGGAGTCATAATCACCTTTGTTTTAGCGTGTTCCCGAAGACCGGGAATTATTTTTTCAGCTTCTATAAGTAGTTTATCTGCGAGTTCTTCCCTACGTGAAACCCAGTCGCCCTTGCTAAGTATATAAGGAGTTATAGTGTAAATAGTCACAGCGTGATGCCTATGTGGTGCCATTTCAGGTGAGTGTAATGAAGGAACATATATTAAAAATCCCTCTTTTCCTTCGTGATAATCACCGGACCTACAACGATTAACTGCTCCTTCTATATCGTAAGTGCCATAATAATAGCATAAGGCTGCACGCTGGTGAGGAGTTGGATCGAAGTCAATGCCGATATGTACCATTAATACGGATTCCATATGAACTAAATTTTGAACATTATTACCGAATTCCGAAGGTAAGTTTTCCTTTCCTACTAAACTAAAAAAAGTCTTATGAGCTCCACCACTCGCAATTACGATATCAGCAGATATTTCTTGTCCACTTTTTAATTTAACTCCAACAGCTTTATTGTTTTCTATTAAAATCTTTTCAACTAAACTATCTATGTGAATTTTTCCCCCGTTTTCTTTGATGTAGCTTGCAAATGCGTTTACTAATTGTTCACAGCCATTTTGAATGTAGTGATAAACAGGTAACTTTCCACCTTTAATTTTAAGTGGAATACGTTTATCAAAAGCAGTCTCAACATTCGATATAGGCACCCCTAATCCCGGGAACTCGCTAGGTTTTACAACAAAGTCAGCAAGGATTCCCATGAAAACCGCTTTTAATTTTGGATCGTTAAAGAAAGAATCCATTATATCAGCGGCACTTTTATCCATGTATTTTTTTACTTTCATAAATTTAGGAATAATCTTTAATTTCAACCAAATAGCTTCTAACCCTTTTGCCCACTCTAACCGATTATTAATAGCCATAAGAGTCATTATTTGATCGTAGAAGCGATAATATCTATCTAATCCTTCACTTTCAGATGGGAATATTTCTTTAAAGAATTCTTTTCGCCAATACCTTCCTTTATACTCTTTAGGCCTCCATATCGCAAAATCGGGGAGTATCTGGCCGCGATCCTCGTGAATTATACTTACTTTATCAGCTATTCCTAATTCTGCTAAAATTTTTCCAAGCTTTTCATGGGGGGCTAACCCTTCTAATAAGAGAGGTCCTATATCCCACGAATATCCATCTTTATGTATTGTGGCGGTAACCCCACCAATTTCTGAAAATTGTTCGTATATTACAACATCGTGGCCTTCTCTACACATATAAGAAGCAGCTGTAAGTCCGGCTAAGCCCGAACCAATAATTATGACTTTCATATTTAATTATCTTCAAATTCTTTTATTACTCAAAAAAGTTTAAAGAAATTAAAATATTTATAAATTGGATACGAAAAATGTAGTGTTTCAGTAGAAAATGAAATTCTGCTTAAAAAACAAGAGTTGTACGTTAATGGATGCAATAAAAGAAATAGAAAAACATAAATTGGTTCCTGTAGCTGTAATCGAGGATAAAGAAAACGCTATTCCCTTAGGAAACGCTTTACTAAAGGCAGGGTTACCCGTTGTTGAAGTAACTTTTCGAACTGCTGAAGCTGTAAAATCAATAACATTATTAAAAAAAGAATTTCCAGAGATGTTATTAGGTGCTGGAACAGTCCTTAAAATCGAGCAAGTAAAAACTGCTGTTAGAGCGGGTTCTCAGTTTATTGTTACTCCCGGATTTAATCCAACTATAGTTGATTATTGTTTAGCGAGAAATATTACTATAATCCCAGGGGTTGATAGCCCTTCTTTTATAGAATGGGGATTAGAGAGGGGGCTTGATTTTTTCAAATTTTTCCCTGCAGATCTTTCAGGGGGGACTAGAATGCTTGAATCATTTTCTGGACCTTATCCCAATGTGAGGTTTATGCCAACAGGTGGTATTAGCGATAAAACTTTGATAGAATATCTAAAACTAGATAATGTTATAGCATGTGGTGGAAGTTGGATTGTAAAGAAGAACTTGATATCGTCAGGGAATTTTGAAGAGATTAAAACCTTAACAAAAAGAGCACTTTCGCTTATAAAATCAGAAATCAGATGATTTTTTTTTCGTAATGATATTGTTAAATTTATAGTGAAGAAAATTATAAACATTCTAGCAATAGACAATGCATCCCTCAGGAATCGGAAAATCTGAAGAATCTAAGAAAAAATGGATTTCGCTAATAAAAACTTACTTTCAATTAGGAGGAGAACAACTCCAACCTACTGTAGTATCTCCCGATGTTTTAAAAGCAGCACAGATAAAGCCTGAAAGCTATCGAAATATTATCGTTAAAGTAGGAGGATATTCTGTTTACTTTACTGACTTAGGAAAAGAAATACAGGACGAAATCATTTCGAGAACTGAACATACTATGGTTTAAAGAGTACAATGAACGGGATCATATTTGATATTCAAAATTATGCAATATTTGATGGCCCTGGTATTAGAACTATAATTTTTTTGAAAGGATGCCCTCTTAAGTGTGATTGGTGCCAAAATCCCGAGTCGCAAAAATTATCCCCTGAAATGTCTTATTTTAAAGAAAAATGTCAGTTATGTGGAATTTGCGTTGATACGTGCCCTAATAATGCTCTTCAGTTATTAAATGACGAAATTAAGAGAGATAAAGCCCTCTGTACTATGTGTGGAAATTGCGCTGAAATGTGCCCGAACCAAGTGATGGAAATTGTCGGTAGGATTATCCCCGTGGAAGAACTAGTAGAAATTATATTAGGGGATAAACCTTTTTACGATAATTCTGGTGGAGGAGCTACTATTTCTGGTGGAGAACCTACCATACAAATCAATTTTCTTCTAGAACTGCTTAAGGCATTAAAAAAACAAGGGATTCATACTGCAATAGAAACATGTGGGTACTTTAATGAAGATTTAATTGGTGAATTAGTTAAATTTGTGGATTTATTTCTATTTGATATCAAATTGATTGATAATGAAAAACATAAGAAATTTACTGATGTACCCAATGAAAAGATTCTCTCAAACTTCTCTAAAATTCTCTCTAAAGTTGGGAGTGAAAGAATTATACCCCGCATCCCTTTAATACCGGGAGTTAATACAGATATAAATACAATTCAACATATAATAAGCTTCTTGCATGAAATTAGTTACGATGGTCAAATACATTTAATGCCTTATAATAAATTAACAAAAACAAAATATGAGAAAGTTGGAATGGGAGATTTATATAAGGATAGGGGAGATTTAACTGATGAAAATCTAAATATTATAACAAAATTGTTTGAACAACATTCCTATGAAGTTATTGTAAATCATTAGAAGAAAAATAAATTAGTATTGCTTCTTCTTTTACCAGCGCCAATAAATGTCTTCAGCGTGTCCTAGCATATTATCAATCTTTATTTTTTCCCCATTGTCAAGAACTACTTCTCCAGAATATAGCCCATGAAGTAATGAAGAATTTAAATAAATTAATCCAAAATTGAGTTTTTCTCTCTGTGGAATAATTGGATCTAGAATCATATTAAACCTATTATCGTTGCTTGTGAATTTCCAAGGTTTAGCAGGATCTCTATTTTCGTGATGGAACTCTACCTCATCAATTTTGTGCGCTTTTCCGTCATAAAATATGATATTTTCAGTATGAGTAGATAAATCTCCAAAACCGTAGCCAATATTAAACGCAACAGGGATTCCATCTACGAGCCCGCAACCCGAGCCCCATAACCAGTGAGTCTTGTAGGGCCATATTCCACGACCCCAGTCCATGAGCCCATAAGAAGTTTCAGGTTCAAATGAATACGATTTATCTCCAATGGTAAGAGAACCTTCAGCAGGCATATAATTAATCTTATGGTTATAATAGAACAACCTTGGATCCTCTTTATATCCCGTCACAACTACGGTATTGTCCGCTTTAGGATCATCCTGTAAAATAATATTTCCTTTTAACCCTTTATCTTGAAACGAGGGATCTTCAATAGTAAGTACTCTTGTATTTTTCTGTCTTGAGATTGTTGCTTTAAATTTTTTAGTAGGAAACTCAATTTCACTGTCCTCTAACGAATTCAATGGAAGAACCTTTGATTTGGTAAAAAATTTGAATAAACCCCTTCCATCTCGTTCTTTTTTTTCGAAATTAAGCCACACATAACTCATTTGAGTTAAGTACCCTATATCTCCTATAGTTAATTGGAAACCAAAATCCTTGTTTAAAACTGATAAATGATCCCACTCTTTAATCCGAGACCACCCTTTTCCAATTTTATCCTTGTTGTATCTCAGTATAGGTTTTCTTGCCCATCCCCGTTGAACAAGGGAACCATCGTCATTAAACAAATTAGACGAATCTGTTATCTCATTCTGATTACCCATCACTTTCACTTTAATTTTGTTTTAGAACATGTATAATTCGAGTTTAGAGATAATAAAGTTTATTATTTGTTTTAGCCTACAGAGGTTTAATTTAATTGAAAAATAAGAATTTTATTTAAATATAAAAAAAAGTTATGCGATTTTTTGACATATTTTATCTATCTTTTCAACGGTCTCATCGATTATCTCGTCGGAATGGAGAATACACATGTAAAATCTACTTCCTGCAACGGAAATTATTTCTTGATCTACCAAAGCGGCACCTATATGCTCCATAAATTTTTTCCTCAATGGAAGCTGTCCTACCTGGTCAGGAATATCAAAACTCAGTCCAAATAGGCACGATGTATGAAAATGAACCGTTCCACCTAAATTGTATGAAAACCATGGTAACTCGTGTTTTTCGAACACTTTGTTTAATCCATTCGCTAAGCGAGTTCCTGCTTTTCCAGCTTTTTCCGTCGCTCCAGTTTCTTCGACTAATTTAATAGCATGATACGCAGCTGCACAAGTTAAAGGATTTGCTGCTAAAGTTCCTCCACTATAAGCTCTTTTACCTCCACCTACTCCTGCAGCGCAATATTTCATAAATTCTTCTTTACCACCAATAGCAGCAGCGGAGGGGTATCCATGTCCAACAATTTTACCAAACACAGATAAATCCGGTTCATAACCATAATAAGCTTGACCACCACCCATATGCAATCTAAAAGCGCACACAACTTCATCGGAAATCATAAGTGTTTTATTTTCATGGCAAAGTTCTTCCACTTCTTTATTAAATCCCGGTTTAACAGGATTAGCTCCTGATTCTCCACCCATTGGTTCAATTATAACGGCAGCAACTTTTCGCTTTTCTGCAAACATTTGCCGTAATGTTTCAATATCGTTTGGAGGACAAGAATCGATGAATTTAAATACATTTTTTGGTATTCCATGCGATTCTAATAATTTTGTTCCAGGAACGTGCATATCGTAAACCAATTGATCTGACCATCCGTGATAACTGCCACCTATTTTAATAATCCATTTACGATTTGTAGCAACTCTGGCAATCCTTATAGCTAGCATATCGGCTTCTGTTCCTGTTTGGAGCCATCTTATTATTT
The DNA here is from genome assembly GCA_035530895.1 of Candidatus Nanopelagicaceae bacterium. GTDB lineage: Archaea > Asgardarchaeota > Lokiarchaeia > Sigyniarchaeales > SOKP01 > SOKP01. The sequence goes on along the minus strand of DATKTW010000084.1, from coordinate 4,340 downwards.
CACAAGATGGAAAATGCTTCTGAAGTTCTTCAGCAGCAAGATATTCGTATTCGTTAGTTATTCCATGGCATGGTCCAATTTCCCGAATAACTTCGATAATCTTTTCTGTCAAAACCGGATGATTATGACCGAGGATAATAGGACCTCCATCCATTAAATAGTCAGTTAGAACGACATCATCAACAGTTTCCATGTAACAGTCAAAAACGCGCTTACTGGCTAGAGGGAATGGCCAGTTAAAGGCGAGATTATGTTCTACACCTCCAGGGATTATTTTTCTTGCTCTCTCAAAAGCTATTTTTGATTTCGTATGATTTTTCTCATATCTCTCTATTATCGCTTTTAATTCGTCCGGTTTAAATTTGCTTATAGGCAAATCAACAATATTTTTAATTTTCGCTAATTTTTCCTCATATTCCATTTAGAATCAACAAAATATTTCTTTCAGTTATTAAATGGTATCGTCAATTAAAAAGACTTAATATAAGTAGGAAAGCCTTACATAAAAAAATCTTTATTTACTTTAAGAACATTTATATTTAATATGTCAGATAAAGAAAATTCTCCTAAATACATTTTGGCAATCGATCATGGAACCCAAGGTCCAAAATCAGCGATCGTTAGTACTAACGGAGAAGTAGTTGATTGGGCCTTTCAAGAAGTTCCATTACTTGTAGAAAAAGGTGGGGGTGTTGAACAAGATCCAGACGACTGGTGGAATGCCATTGTTACGACAGCTAAAAAAGTCATTAATAGTAGAAAAGTTTCAGCTGAAGATATTGTAGGTGTATGCAATTCAAGTCAATGGAGTGGTACAGTTGCCCTTGACAAAGACGGAAATCATTTGATGAATTCACTGATATGGATGGATACCAGAGGAGCACCATACATGAAGAAATTCCATAAGAGTTTACTACAGGTTAGTGGATACTCTGTTCGCAAAATGTTAAAATTCGTGAAGGTTACGGGAGGAGGCCCAAGCTTATCTGGTAAAGATCCCATTGCTCATATCTTATGGATAAAGGATAAGAGACCAGATGTATATGATAACACTTACATGTTTTTGGAACCTCAAGACTTTATTAATTTGAAATTCACAGGTAAATTCGCAGCTTCGTATGCTTCCATTCAAATGCATACCTTAGTTGATATTCGCGATATTAACAACATGAAATATTATAACAAGTTAATGAAAATGTTTAAAGTTAATCCGGATAAATTTCCGACTGATTTAAGGTGGTCCACAGATGTCTTAGGGCCCGTGAAAGACGAAGTAGCAAGCGAGCTTGGTTTAAACAAGGGAGTCAAATTAATTATGGGTGCTCCCGACCTGCACGCAGCGACTATAGGTTCTGGAGCCGTTAGAGATTACGAAGGACATATTTACATTGGAACATCTGATTGGCTGCTATGCCATGTACCTTACAAGAAAACGGACATCTTTCATAATATGGGGAGCTTCCCAGCTGCAATTAAGGGAAAATATTTTGTAGCAAACGAACAAGAAATCGCTGGAGGAGCTTTACAATTTCTAAGGGATAAAATTTTATATCATAAAGATGAATTATTGAGAGAAGAACAGGTCCCGGATGTATATAAAATTTTGGATAGAATTGTTGAGAAAGTTCCTGCGGGGTCCAACAATCTGATTTTTACTCCATGGCTTATCGGAGAAAGATCTCCCGTTGATGATCATACGGTTCGTGGAGGTTTTTACAATTTATCGCTTGAGATGTCGCGTGAGCACCTAATAAGAGCGATATTTGAAGGTGTTGCTTACAATGTAAGGTGGCTTCATATGTACGTCGAAAAATTCATCCAGAAATGGAAGATGAAAGCTAATCCGGGAATGACGAAGAAAGATGTTGTAATGCCTGAGCTTAACATAATTGGTGGAGGAGCAACTAGTAATGTCTGGTGTCAAATTTTTGCCGATGTTCTCAACAGAACTATCAAGCAAGTTAAAGATCCTATTCAAGCAAATGCTCGTGGAGCTGCTTTTATTGCTTCAGTGGGACTGGGCTACCTTACCTGGGATCAAATTCCTGATTTAATCCAATTCTCCAACATTTTCAAACCAAATTCAGAAAACAGGGTAGTTTACGACAAGCTCTTTAATGAATTCACAAACATTTATAAAATTATGAAAAAAACGCATAAACGCCTAAACGAATAAAATTAAAAAAAAAATTAAAAAATTTAACCTTTTATTTCTTTTCCTTTTTCCATTTTTTCGAAATCTTTCTCTTGCAGTTCCCTACGTTGAACTTTTCCAGTCATACTTACGGGAAGAGTCCGAACAACCTCAATTAATCTTGGACTTTTCCATTTTGCCATGTTTTCTAAGCACCACTTCTTTATGTCTTCAATCTCCACATTTTTACCTACTTTGTACCCTTGTTTAAGTGTAATCCATGCCTTAACTTTCTCACCAGTATCTTCATCTGGAAGTCCAGCAACAGCGACCTCGTCAATCATTGGATGATGTCCCATTAAATCTTCTACTTCTTTAGGGAAAACAGAGTGACCAGCTACTTTTATTAGCGATTTCTTTCTATCTCGAATTTCACAGAACCCATGTTCATCCATGAATCCTATATCTCCAGTGAGCAACCATCTCTTTCCGTTCCACATTTTAAGGTTATCTTCTTGCTCTTTTTGGATTCCCAAGTAACCAAGCATTATATGTGGCCCAGCAAGACAGATTTCACCGGTATGCTCTACTCCAAAGTTGTTGCGTTCTGGAGTACCGTCGCATATAGGTCCAGCTTCAAAGTTAGCTGGATCGAAAATCGCCCAGTCTACCCCTGTTATAGGTAATCCCAGTTTGCCTGTTTTATTGGGCCCCCAGAATGGAGCAATACTAGTTACTGGAGATGTTTCAGTTAACCCATAACCAACTCTTATTGGACAGAAAATTTCTTCGAAAGGAACACGAATATGATCGTGAAGTGGGCCAGCTCCTTGTGTAGCATATTTTAGTTTCTCTGTAAAACTGTATTTTTTCTTGTATTCTTCAACACCTACTTCGTTTACATAATCTGTAAGTCTTTTAAATAACATCTCTACTCCCGTATATATGATCCCTTGGGGAGCTTCGAGCTTATTTATAGTTTCTGATAATACATCATCAGTAGGAGGTTTAGGGAAGAGTAACATCTGCATTCCTAAGGCTAACGCTCCATTCATAACACAAGTCATTCCAAAACTATGAAAAAATGGAATGCTTCCAATGGTGATCATCCCTGGTTCAAGATTGGTCCAAGGTTTAATCATGTATAAGTTCGCGATAAGATTCGCGTGACTTAGCATCGCTACTTTAGGGATCCCAGTTGTTCCTCCAGTCATAAGATAAACTGCGGAATCTTTCCAAACATCTATTTCAACTGTGATTTCTTTTGATTCAGTTTTTTCTATTATGTCCTTCATCCAAAATATTTTATAATCCTCTGTTTCGTCCGGGATTTTATCTTTAGCATTTGGGATTCCAAGACGTTGGATTGTTTCTTCATCAGCTGTGAAGAAGTCAATAAAATTGGAGGGGATCAGAAATTTTACTTGTGTTTTTGGTAGAATCGTAGCAGGACCAGCTATATAGAGCATATCCATTAGAACTAAGACTTTTGCTTTTGTCATTGTTAACGAGTGCAATAACTCCATTGGCTTATAAGTTGGATTAATACCTTGTGCGATAGCTCCGATATACATACAACCCATATAAGCGACCACAAAGTTTATAGAATTTGGAAGGTCGATTGCAACGACATCTCCTTTCCTTATGCCTAAATTGTCGTAGAGAAACGTACCAAATTTCTTACCATAATCGAAAAGAGTTCTTAGTTTAACTTTTTCCATGTAAGGACCATACACAAAAATACAAATATCCTTATCCCAGATTCCATAATCATCAGCAGATTTTATGAACCCTTCCCACATAGGTACCATTTCATTACCGTCTACATCTTTAAGTTGGTGAGGAACACCTTCAGGCCAATAACCTCCAGTAAACCAAACCTTGTTTTCGTCAACCAAAAACTCTGGATCATTTAAACTAGTCATTTTATATCCTCTATTTTTATAGAATAAATGTTTTCAAAATTATAATAGAAAATTTTTCTATTATTATAATATGTTTGATTTACTATAATATAATAATTTAACTTGATTTTGATTAAAGATAAAATCCAGACTTATATTTTTGACAATTTATGGGATTTAAGGATAAACTTAAAGACGCACTTATAGGAATCTTAACTGACGAAGAATTATCAGTTCTTCCAAGAGGATTTCAGACAGTTGGTGAAGTAGCAATAATCAAACTAAACCCTATATTGATGGGG
>DATKTW010000083.1:0-34177 GCA_035530895.1 Candidatus Nanopelagicaceae bacterium | reverse complement strand
CGATCTTTACAAGATATCTTTAAAGTGTCAAGTTAGTCTTTTTCTTATACCATTCTCATCGTAATTTCTAGTAAATAATAAATGCTTAATAAGAATGTTAGTAAACCTCATATAGCCTAAATCTTTACATCCTCTTTATTAACACTAAAATTGATCAGAAGTGATAGTTAAAAATGTTTGTTGCTGGGATTTAGAAGGACCCATCAGTGTGCTCGACTTTGCTGCTGAGTTAAGTCGATTGTTAAATCAAAAACCTATTCTCGAATTACAAGATTTTGACTTCGGCGTATTTTTCGAGATGCTTTCTGAGTATGACGATTATCTTATTGAAATTCCCGGCGTAAAAGAGGAATTAAATATTGACGAATACCAACCAGGTGATACTTTGAGATTAGTTGCGCCTTTATATATATCTTGCTTTTCAGATAAAGAATTAGTTCGTTTGGCAGAACAAAACTTAGGACTAATACCTGGGTGCACAGAATTAATGAAGATTCTTAAGAAGAGATGGGACATATACATAATAACGACAAGTTATACACATTTTGCCCACAGCGTTGCAAAATTTTTAAAGATACCACGGGATCATGTATTTTGTACTGAATTAAACCTAAAAAAGGTAAAGGAATCTTTTTTTAACATTAAAAGCGATGTGGATTTTTTAGTCAAGAATATCTTCCAGAAATTTTTAACAAATGATAAAAAATTAAGCACAGTAATAGAAAATCTAAACGAGTTTTTTTGGAGCAAACGAGAATCTGATTATATCAAAGCAATGAACCAAGTTCAAGTTAGAGGGGGACTTAGAAAGGAATTAGCCGTTGAACAAATATCAGAAAAGACCAACGTTCCAATTTCTGAGATAATTGCGCTAGGTGACTCTATCACAGATATTAATATGCTTCAACGATTAAAGGACGAAAGTGGAATAGCTGTTTCTTTTAACGGTAATCGTTTCACAGTAAAGAGGGCAAATATTGCTGTTACAACAGTAAATAATATAGGAACCTTACCTATTTTTGAATATAAGGATTCAATTGAGAGATTTCTTGACTCATGGGAGAAAAACTACAACAATTTTTATGCAAATCCTCGAAATATCCCTGAAGAATTAGTATCAAGAGAAATTAAGAACTATTTTGTTAAATACCAATTTGTACCAGAAATTGAAAATTTAAAAAACAAGTCTAATCGAGAAATTGACTTAATTATCGTAAAACAAGAGAATATGCGAAAAAAAGTAAGGGGATGGGCCGGAAATTTAGGATGACTCAATTTTGTCCTTAAAATTCTTATCGTAAAACTTTTTCCCCTTTATTAAATCCATCAAAAACAGACTATAATGAGTCTTTTGCTTAATTATTATTTTAAATACAATAATAAATGCTAAATAAGATAGAACAGCAAAGATATTAAAGGGAAAAGGATTAAATATTAAAAAGATACTAGGTAGATAGAAACTGAGTGATTCCCAAATTCTTTTGATATAATATTCATTAAATTTTTTCTGTTGTAGCTTCTCATAGCAACTACAACAGATCAACGGCATTTTCATATTGAATTTAACTTCATAATAAATCTTTTGTATAATGGTAAGCATGCGGTCGATTTTATTTCCGCATAGGTTACATTGAAATCGAGACCTGTTTAACCTATCCAACTCTATTTCATCAATTTCAGACTTTGGAAAAAAGCAATAGTCATTTTCGTAATGTGAACAAGTAAGACATGTTAACTCATTTTCCATCTGTCTTTCCTCCAAATAAGTTTTAATTGGTTGAATAAAATATGGAAACTTTGAGTGAGATTGGCATATCACTCTTCCTTTCTCATCGATTTCAAAAGAAGGTTCAATATTAACCATAACATTATTTCTTCTATTGTTAAATTAAGAATCTGAATATTCTCTTTTATATCTTTATAAAATAATTAAAAAGCATGAAATACATAATTAAAAATATTTAATAAGTGATAATATAAATTAAGTATCTAATAACTTTTAGAGGTCTTTAGGTAAAATGGCATCAGCTTCTAATTTTGGGTATAATATAGGCGACATTCTAAAAGAATATCTAGACGATCCCATATTTATTTTAAACAAAGATTACGAATTTGAATATAGCTCTGATAAACTTCATTTAAAAAACTTAGGTCTGATAAGTTTAAAAGGTAAAATAACTGACATTCTACACCCCAACGATTTTCAGCGTGGTGTGGATTTTCTCCAAAATGTTTCAAAGGTTGAACAAGCAGTAGAAACATTAAGAGTTCGTTATGGTGATAACTTCAGATTTTATGAATTTAAAGGGCGATTATTCAAAAACAAAGCACAAGAAACAAAATATCTGATAACAACTCGGGACATTACTCAATTCAAAAAGAAAGAAGAAGATTGGGTTAAAAAAGAAAGAAATTTGAGAAGATCAGCAGAAACGATGCAGGAGATTCGATTCTGGAAGCTATTACAAACTAAAAATGAGAAAAGCTCGTTTCAGAATTCACGAGAAATGTTAGATATAGTCATAGATAATATCCCTCAATTTATCTATTGGAAAAATAAAAAAATGATTTATCTTGGTTGTAATCAAAATTTCGCATTGATTAATAATTTGGATGACCCAAATTTCATAGTTGGTAAAACGGATATAGAATTGCCATGGTCACGCGCGAATATTAAAAGAATTTATGAAAGAGAAAGCATTCTAATGCAAAATAATCAAAGTGAAAACATTATTGAATCATGGATACTTCCTGATGGAAATGAAGCGTGGTTTGAGATCAATCGTATTCCACTTCATAATATCAATAAAGACATTGTAGGGATTTTATGCACTTATAATAATATTACGAGTAGAGTTGAAGCGGAGCGTAAATCAATAGCTTTCGAAAAAAAATACAGACAGATTATCGATGATATAAAAGAAGCATATTTTGAAGTGGATTTAAAAGGAAATTTCACATTTTCGAACAAATCCTTTACTCAAATGATTGGATATTCATTTGATGAAATGATGGGAAAAAATTATAGACAACTTATGGATGACGAGAATCAAATGAAAGTTTTTGAAAAATTTAATTCAGTTTATAATTCTGGTTTACCACAAGAATACTTCCAATTTGAATTTATTAAAAAAGGAAATACAAAAGTCATTGTTGAAACCTCCGTATACTTAAATAAAGACACTTTTGGTAAAAAAATAGGTTTTTATGGGATAAGCAGAGATATTACTCAGAAGTTTAACTTAGAACTTAAGTTTAAACAATCAGAAGAGAAATATAGGCACTTATTTGAAAGTTCTCCTTATGCGATTTGGATAGTAGATTTAAATGGCGAACTAATTGATTGTAATACAACTACAAATGTAATGCTCTCGAAATACACGAGAGAAGATATAATAGGGAAAAATTTCATAGAAGTATTAGGAATGTTTGATAGACCAGAATATTTCATTCCTTTTTTTAAGAGTAAATTTGAAAGTTTTGTTCAAGACAAACCAATGAAAGCATTAGAATTTAAAATAACCCGGTCTGATGGAATAGAAAAATGGATGAATATACGTAGCTCAAAAATTAAGCTGGGAGATGAAACGCTTATTCAAGTCTTAATACAAGATATTACTGAGAAAAAAAAAGCTGACTTAAAACTCCAAAGATCAGAAGAGGAACTGAAGATTTTAAATAAAGAATTAGAAAAAAAGGTACAAGAAAGAACTAAAGAACTTAGAGATTCAGAAGAAAAATTTAGAACTATCACAGAAAATTCACTTATGGGAGTTGCGATTGTACAAGATAATAAAGTTAAATATGTAAATCAACAATTTGCTACTTTAGCAGGTTATAATGTTGATGAAGTAAAAGAATTTAGTCTAATGGATATTTTTCAAAGTATTCATCCAGATGATAGAAACCTAGTTATGGAACAATTAAGGAAAAAGCAACAAGGTTTAAAAGATTACATGGCTCATTATCAGTATCGAATTTTTGATAAGACGGGAGGTGTTAAATGGGTAGATAATTATTCTAAAACGATTAATTTTATGGGAAGTCCAGCTGATTTAGTATCCGCTATAGATATTACCGATCGTAAGAACGCTGAGCAAGAGTTAAAAGAATCAGAAGAGAAATTTAGGACCATCACTGAACATTCAACATTTGGAATAATTATTATTCAAGATGACAAAGTTAAGTATGTCAACAAGGCGATGGTAGGTATTAATGAATTTACAATAGATGAAATGATGGAATGGACATCAAAAGAATTGCTATACTATATTCATCCCGAAGATCAAAAACAAGCCATTGAATACCTGAAGGCAAGAGAAACAGGCGACTCTACTCTCCCACCGTACAGCTCTTATAGAATAATTACTAAAAGTGGAAAATTTAAATGGATAGATTCTTACAGTAAAACGATTACATATTTAGGTCGATTCGCTGATTTAGCTCTTGTAACCGATGTTACATATCAAAATTTAGCTAAACAAGAATTAAAAGAATCAGAAGAAAAATATCGTTTATTGTTTGAAAATATGAGTGCGGCTTTTGCATTCCACGAGGTATTAGTGAACGATGATAACAAACCAATCGATTATAGATACTTAGAAGCAAATAGTCAATTTGAAAAACTAACTGGCTTAAAAGTAAGTGACATAATCGGAAAGAAAGTAACCGAATTATTGCCTGGGATTGAGAATGATACTGCAGATTGGATAGGAAAATTTGGGAATGTGGCTCTCACAGGAGAACCTCTAACTGTAGAAGATTATTCAGCACCACTTGATCGTTGGTATAATGTTTCAGGTTATTCCCCTAAAAAAGGATTTTTTGCAGTTACTTTTAACGATATTACCGATCGTAAGAAAGCTGAACAAGAGTTAAAAGAATCTGAGGAAAAATATCGCCACTTATATGAGAATTCTCCATTTAGTATTGTACTTTTAAATTATGATGGTAAAATTATTGATATGAATCCAAAAACTACTGAACTATTTGGTTACAAAAAAGAAGATCTTATTGATAAAAATTATTTGAATCTTATAGATATTTTTCCTAAAGAAACAAAACTCGAATTGAGATTGATTACTGATTTGATGTCTAAAGGGGAACCATCTAATCCAATAATGAAGCCTCAAATCACGAAAATTTATTCTAAAGATAAAAAACCAGTATGGATTGAATCTGAATTGTCTACCGTTAGAATTAGTGGGGAATTAATGATTCTTACGATAATACAAGATATTACGGAAAAAAAACTCGCTGAAGAGAAATTAAAAGAATCTGAACAAATATTAAGACAACAAAATATTGAATTGAAAGAATTAGATAGGTTGAAGACAGATTTTATCACCATTGCTGCTCACGATTTAAAGACACCTCTAATTTCCGTAGGAGGATATATCGATTTGATTCTCTTAAGAGAAAAGGGATTGAATGAGGAGGTTAAAGAGGATTTAAATAGAGTTTTGAATAATGTACAACGGTTAGATGGGTATATCAATCGGTTGTTAGATGTAATGAAAATCGAAGCAAAAAAGGTAGAGTTAGTTAAAAGAGAAGAAAACATTCATGACATAATAAAAAACTGTATTTCTGATTTAGAGTTTCAAATCGGACAAAAAAATTTAACAATTAACCTTGACATCTCAGAGAATCTTAAGTTGAGAGTAGATCACTTCAGAATTTCACAAGCTTTTTTGAATCTTCTATCAAATGCGATCAAATTTACTCCGAAGAATGGAAAAATTGATATCTCTATTGTAGAGGAACATGAAAGCGTTCTATTTAAAATAACGGACAACGGAATAGGTTTGACTCCAGAAGAAATTCAAAAGATATTTGGCAAATTCGTGACAATTGAACAAGGGGTTGCTGGACATTCTACTTTAAATAAAGGAACAGGATTAGGATTATATATTGCTAAAGGTTTTATAGAAGCGCATGGAGGAAAAATATGGGTTGAATCAAAAGGAAGAGATATGGGTGCTGAATTTAGCTTTATTCTCCCAAAACAATAAACCCATTTCCATTTAAGATTTTTAAGCAAAACCGATATCTACAATAAAAAATTATAATAAGTTGAATTATCTTATTCAAATTAGGTGTTTTTTATTTAAAAACAATTAGAAATATATCAATCTATTGTTATTTATAAAAGCTTGAAGTAATAATAATCTATCTAAATTATGTATGGCATAAAACCTATAACCTAATGCCGACTTTAATAATATCTGAAAAAAATAAAGCAGCTAAAGGAATTGCAGAAGCGTTGGGACAGGTTACAGTCATAAACAAATCAAAATCTCTAAAAGTTTATCAAATCCCTTCTAAGAATATTTATGTTGTTCCTCTTCGAGGACATATTTTAGAGTATAGAAATACCGATCAATTTAAAAGCTGGATTAATTCAGATCCAAGAGAAATCATTACAAATCCAAATTCAATAGATAAAGTCGCCATTAGTTATGCTAAACCATATATTAACACTTTAATCGAGCTCTCTAAACTATGCGACGAATGTGTGATTGCAACCGACGCAGATGTAGAAGGTTGTAATATTGGACTTTTTGATGCGTTGCCTTATGTAATTAAAACTAATAGAAATATTAAAGTAAACCAATTATGGTTAAGTTCCTTAGAGAAAAAAGAGATCGTTTCAAAATATAGAAATTTAATTCTCCCTAAATGGAGTTGGGGAGAAACAGGGGAAGCAAGAGCAATCGTTGACGCTATTATTGGCTTTTCAAGTACTAGGGAAGTCACAAATACGTTCAGACCCATTTTAAACGAGATTAATACTAAGTTCGTATCGATTGGTAGAGTACAAACATCATTACTCTATCTTATCTATTTAAGAGATCTTGAGATCGAACAATTTAATCCTGAACCATACTGGACGATTATAGCTAATTTAGAGCATAAAAATCATATTATAAAAGCTGTGCATACTAAGAATCCATTTATTAAAGAGAAAGAATCCGAAGCGAAAGCCATATTTCAAAAAATTAAAAATGAGAAAATAGCAATAATTTTAAACAATACTAAAGAATCTGGAATAATTAATCCACCAACACCATTAAATACTTCTAAAGCTCTTGTCTTGTTAACGAAAATCTTAAGATCTAGCGCTAAAGATGTAATGAATGCTATGAATTCCCTATACTTAAATCAAATCATCTCTTATCCAAGAACTGATAGCGATAAGTACAACTCAAATTTTAACCACATTCAATACTTAGAAAATTTTAAGCCCCATATGAATTATGGAGATTACACAGTAAAGCTATTTAAAGAAAATCGATTGAATCCAACAATAGGAAAAGTTGATGCTGGAGACCATCCACCTATCACTCCTTTAGTAAGTTTAGAGCAAACTAGCTCAAAATTTGAAAACAATCTGGAGAAAAAAGTATACGATATATTAGCACGACATTATTTAGCCCTTTTCGGTAGGCAAGCAAAGGAATTGAGAATTAAATTAAGGATATCAATCAAAGACGAACTATTTACATCCCAAATCGTGTCGTTAACTCAAAGTGGATTTTACGAAATCGCTCCATTTTTAAAAAAACCTTATCAACAAGCATTCGAGATCGAAGCCAAAGAACTTCCAGTTAATGAAATCCTTTTGGACGAAAAAGAAACTCAACCTCCACCACACTACACAGATACAACTTTATTAAAACTAATGGAGAAGGAAAATTTAGGTACAAAATCCACTCGTCCAACAATAATAAAAATTCTGTTAGATCGTAAATTAACTTATAGGATTGCTAAAAATCGCTTTAAAATAACGGAATGGGGTAAATTTCTTATCCAAGAGCTAATCAAAGTGTGGTTACCATTTTTAAAACCTGAATTTACCCGGTTTGTTGAAAGTTTGCTTGAAGATGTAAAGGAAAAAAGGAAAACAATGGAAAATGTCGTTACAACTGTAAAAAAGATATTTCTTGATCTATTTGATAAATTTCGTAATGAGAAAAATTCAATAACTTTTAAATTTGACAGCGTTAAAGATGATTTAAAAACAACAATGCAACAAACTTCTAAGCAAACAAATTTTCCTCAAACCATTTCAAAATGCCCAATATGTAAAAATCATCCAATGAAATTGATTACAACTCCACAAAAGAAAAGATTCCTGGCATGTTCTGATAGAAATTGTAAGTCTTATCTCTCAATTCCAAAAACTGGGAAGATAACCATATTAAAATCCACAACTTGTTTAAAGTGTGGTTTCGATGTGTTCAAGATATTAAAAAGGAAGAATGATAAAAGTTATATCTATTATATTTGTCCAAAATGTTGGAGTGATAGCTATAAAGAAGGTACTAATGGTTTTTGTTCTAATTGTACAGATTACCAAATTTCTAAAGAGCAATGCATAAAAAGAAACTAAAAAAAGATTATTAATTAAAAGTTAGTCCATTTTAAACCTATATTTGTTGTATGCCGCTCGAGTAAGACCGACATAATTATCTGAGATTCTGTAAGAAAGTTTTCCATTTATCTCTCTCTTTTCAACATAATCGTTCTTTAGATGGTGATTTAAAGAGTGAATCATTGTCCCTAAGGTTACAGCACCCATATATTGCATTTTTTGTTTAGCTACTCTTATCAAATCTAATTCAGTATGCCAATTCCCGTCAAGTAAGGACATTAAAATTTCATTTTTTACAGGAGTTTTAATGTCTTTTATTTTGTTGAACAATTGAGAGTAGTCTGGTTTGTAATATTTCTTTAAAATTTTGCTTTGTTCAAAACTAGTATTATGAGGTTCTTGCATTTTTATTCCTCCAATTGAGATGAAACTATGCTAAGATATAATACCAGAATAATATTTTTATAAATCTGTAATACGCTAGTAATATTGATAATTAAGGCTAGAACCGAGTTCTATTTATTAGTTCTGTTTATTATAAAAGGTTATCTGGGAAACCTTCTTTAAAATATTTCGCTCTGGTTATCCAATTCTGCTCGAACTCGGGAATCATTGCTAAAATCGATCCTCCAACCCAAACTGAGAAAATCCGTTCCCGGGGTGCTATTATTTTAATAATTTGATTTTTCTTCTTACGCCGCGCCAATTCTATTTCTAATTCTTGATAAATTCGAGACTTGAGATTAGGAAACATCGAAGACCCTCCTGATAAAAAAATGTTGTTTAATAAATCCGGACGGACATCTAGGTCACACATTTCAATTACATCCATAATTGCTTCTGGGAGAGAATTTTCCTCTAATTCTATTGAGGGATTAAATAACAATTCCGGAACTTCGAATCTCTCTCTAGCTAAAGAAATCGTAGAGCCATCGGGTAAAGAATATTCTTTTTCGTATTGTTCAACTCTCTTCAAATCTTCTTTGTAATCGAGGGAAACAAAACATGCTTTTTCCTTTAAAGCTCTAACTAGCTCTCTTCTTATTGAAGAATCTGTTGAATACCCTTTTTCACCTAATATTTTTTCCATAAACCTTGTTAAAGTTCTTCCACCAATTTCAAGAATTCTGATTGCATGATCAAGTTTATATCCTTGATAAATTGGGACTATTCTTGTTAGACTATCTCCGATCTCTACTATCAAGCCTGTTTGAAATCCTCCAGCATACAAAGTAAGCATAGAATCTAATACCGGATAAAATGCATTGCATTGATAATGCTCTAAAAATAATTCAAATAACTTTTTTAAATCATTATGAGGAAACAATGGATGGACAGCAAATAAGACATTAACTAAACTAGAGTCAACTCTTAAATTATAGAAGATATAATCAATTATTTTTTCGAATGAGACCCAGTCTTGTATTATACCCTTATCAATAGGGTAAAATACTTTGTATAAACCTATGGATTGAATCTCATCTCCTACGTAATAGTCGTCCTGTCGAACACTACCATACTCGTAATCAATTTGTCTATATTTAGGCTTTCCTACGATCGTGAAGAATACTTGACTTGGCATATCTTCGCCAGCAAAACCCGCTTTTGCTGAAAACTGTCCAATGTCTAAAACAACAGTAAGATTGCCCATAATATTCAATTAATTTTAGCTAATTATTCGCTTATTTAATTAACCCCATTCGATCTTTATATATCTATACTAATAAAAGTTTAAGTGGCGTATAAGTTGTTTCTGGGACATACGCTTCCCCATACGATGAATTTATTTCGTTACCTCTTAAAATCGCAGTATCTTCTGCCCATTCCATTACTCTCTCTAAAACTTCTTTTTGAGTAAGGTAGGCAATATTAAATATTTCTTTTTTCTTACCCCAAAATTCTTCAATATCTACTATAACAAAAACAGAACTCTCAATATATTGAAATTTACACGAAGGACCCTCGTAATAATACACACCTAATGGAGTCCAGTTTCTTTCGTATCCTCCATAAGCTTTACCTGTTGAACAATGATAAATGGCTTCTCTTGAAATTAGGGACAAGTTTCGATGCACTCGATGGAAATCAGAATGATGAGGCAATAATATAACTTGAGGCTTAATGTCCCTTATAAGATTTGTTATCTTAGCGATTTTTTCTCGGGTTATGTCCATATCAGGAAATTCTAATTCGATAATTTCACACTTCAACGATGATCGAACTGAATCAAGCTCGTGTTTTCTTTGATTCATAATTCCTTCTTTTTGATTATTTTTTGCATATCCACCAACACCACTTGTCGCAACTACAACGATTATATTTGATCCTAAAGACTGATATTTTAGAAGAGTGCCACCACAAGATATCATTTCGTCATCTGGATGACCAGCAAGCACCATTATGCGTTTAGGAACGACGATTGGTATATCGTTTTCGCAGATGATAGAATTGTTTATGTCCATCTATACTAAATATTTTATAATCGATGATTAAAAATGTTTTGAATTAAAAATAATGAACCTTGTATGTTGCAAAGATTTGTGTTAAAAAGTTATAAAAATAAGTATTAGATAAGAAACAAGGAGTTAGTTACTAATCTCCTCTCATAATCTTCTTTAAACGATTTAATTCCTCTAACATTTCATCTCGGAGAGAACCTAAACCACCTCCTGCTTGAGGTGCTGGTGCAGGAGAAGATACTGGAGCTCCAGGTGGTCGGGCTGGGACGCCTGTTGTCGGCGCTGCTGGGGGTGTTGGTCTCTTAGCAAATGCCGGCGCTTGCACAACTCCTGAACTGGGAGCATTAGGAGGCATACTACCCGAACTAGGGGGCAATTTTGGCGCTGGAGGTAAATTAGTTCTTTTAGGTGGCCCACCTGTAGTGGGTGCTTTTGGAGGTACTCCCGTTGCAGGTCTTTTTGGAGGACTGGTTCCAGGAGCTTTAGGAAGTCCACCTAAAGTTGGCGATGCTGTAGCTGCGGTAGCTGTAGGCATTTCTTGTGCTGGAGCAGGGCTACTACTTAATAAAGTAAATAAAGTGCTCGCCGCTGCAGTTTTAGCGGTTTCATCTGCAGGTGCTACAACTTTCTTAGAGGATGTACTAACAGTTTTTAATTCTGGTTCAATAGAAACATCTTTCAAATCTTTCAAGGCTTTGGTTAACGATTTTTTAAAATCATTAATTCCTTTAACCGTTTCTTCCAAGTCGTCGCTTAAAGAGGTTAAACCCTTCTTCATAAAACTAACGACTCTCTCTATCTTCTTATATTCCTTTGAAACCAAGGTTAGTTCAATTCCTCCAAAATTTTAAACATTTTTTTTAAAAGAATACTATATAGCTATAGTAGTAATTGTAATTTATTAATTTATATTTTTATTTTTTTATAATACTTGTATCATAGTTTTACCTAAATTAAATTCAATGCTTCAATATTTTTCACGGTTAAAAAAAAACTATTAAATGTTCCAAATCTAATATATTATATATCATATTTCATTTGTAATTTTAATAATTAGCATTCAATATTAATAGGTGTTATAATATTCCCAAGAGAGAACTCTTCATCAAGCGAGTATATGAAATTGTCAATGAGCTTAAAATCCCCTTAATTGACGAAAGAGTCTATG
Organism: Candidatus Nanopelagicaceae bacterium; assembly: GCA_035530895.1. Taxonomy (GTDB): domain Archaea; phylum Asgardarchaeota; class Lokiarchaeia; order Sigyniarchaeales; family SOKP01; genus SOKP01. The sequence continues at coordinate 22,173 of DATKTW010000083.1, read as the reverse complement.
AAAGAGCCACTTTCAGCACTGGCGCTGCTATTGCTAAGATTGTGTTTAAATTTGAGGAAGATGAATCAGTTATTCGTGGCTTCTTAGGTTTAGCTGAATACTTTCATACTGTTGTGATTAAGGTTAAAGACCAATTCTATATCCCTCACGCTACGATTCTCTTTCAACTGCTTAGCTCGTAAATTTCTATTTTTTTTACTTTTCTTTTATAGTTTATAGAGGTAAAGAGGCCTCAATTAACTCGATATTCCATACTGTTAATTAAAAGAAGAATATAATGTTTATATAAACGGAAATATATTTTTTTTAATAAATAAAATCATCTACAAAAAAATCCAATTTACGACGAATTGATATCTGGCGTTAATCCCTAAAATAGAATTTTGATTTCTTGATTATATCTAAAACTTCGCTTTCTGGTACATCATACCAATGTTTATAAGCATCAGCTACAGCAAACCAAGATGTTTTCCTTATATTAGGACAATAAATTTCATCCACTTCATGTTGAATACAGGTAACTGTATGTAGAGGTGCTGTAGGAACTCCTATATATAATTGTTTTGGATTATATTTTTTTATCATTTTAATTGCTGCCAACATAGTAAATCCGGAAGCTAATCCATCATCCATTATAAAGATATAATTATTATTTATGAAAGAATTATAAGATGATTCTATATCGGTACTTTTATTGTAAAAATCAATTCTTTCTCTAATTTCTCTCTTCGTAGTTTCTATGGAATTTTCTATTGAACTTTCTGAAAGGTTTAATCGAGATAATAGAGCTTCATTAGTTAAAACTGTTCCATCTGTTGTAACCGAACCAAAACCCGCCTCAGTGTTATAAGGAATCTTAATCTTTCTTACAATTAGTACATCATAATTTATATTAAGTACATTACAAAATCCTTCTGCAACTGGTACGCCACCATTAGGAATTGCAAATGAAAAGACCCTTTCAATGTTATTACTAATAATCTTTTTTATTATTGGATTTTGGCTTAAAATAAATTCAGCTAAAATTTCGCCTGCTTTGAATCTAGACTCATAAGGAACAAATTTCATGATCAAAGTTCAATATGATAAGAGAGAATTTAATTTTAATACTCACAAATTCTATCTTTCCATTTACTTAAAAATAAAAATAGGAAATCGATTCTATAGTTAGACGTTTTTTTTATTGAAAAGAAAGGATGAAGGATTAGAAAAATGGAATTTCAAGAACTTAAAGAAAATTACCTTAAAGAAACTGTTCCAGAGAATAAAATAGATATGATAAATTCATTTAGTAATTTGATTGATAAAAATTATTTGAGTTTTTTTGCTACACAATATAAGAATGAATCAGACGGTAAAGTACGAGCAAAAATTATCGAAGTTATTGCGAACAGTGTACCAGAAGCTTCAAGTTCAATATTAATTGAAGCTCTTACAGATAATTTTATAACAGCTAGAAAAGCTGCTGTGATTGCGCTTGGTAAAATTAAGTTCCTTTCTGCTTTAAATCCTTTATTAGAAATGCTAAGTAATCCTTCTTTAGAAATAAAGGATGATGTAATTACATCAATCGTGAATATAGGAAAGTTAGGAAATGTAAGTGGGATTATTAATTATTTCGATAACGGAAATATTCATGTTAAACGATCAATTCCAATTATTTTAGGTAGAATTCAAAGTGATGAATCAACTAGTTATTTAAAAGAACTACTTCACAAAAATGATCCTGAAGTCAGATTTAATGTTATTCAAGCTTTAGAGAAATTAATTCAAGTAAAGGATGCTAGACTGATTATCAATTTATTGGATGATATAGATGTGAACGTTAAAAAGGCAAGTATAAAAGCTTTAGGAGTAATTAAAAGTAAACGAGCAATTGATCCCCTTCTAAGATTATTAAAAAATAAGGATGAAGATGTCCGTAAGTTATCTATTCAATCACTAGAACAAATCTTTGTTACACTTGATTCTTATGAAAAAATCTATGAAGTTGCAAACAGCAAAAATATGATAGAGAGAAAGGAGGCAATCAAGCTCTTAGGTTTACTTAAAGATATGAATTCTACAGACTATATGATTAATGCTTTCAAGAGTAGTGATAATAAAATCAGAAAATTGGCCTATAGTTCGCTTATTCAAATATCTAAAGATAAACTTCCAGATCAAGTTCTTGAAGGCCTTAAGTCTAAAGAATGGAAAATAAGAAGCCTATGTGCAAAATTAGTTGGTAAGTTGGGTAACGAACAGCAAATTTCATTTCTATTAGATCTTTTAAACGATCCTGATAATAGAGTGCGAGATATCATTATTGATTCTTTATCCAAAATAACGAATCAAACGTACATTGATGAGGTGAAGTCTTTCTTGAGTTCTCCGAATTGGAAAACAAAACGAGCAGCAGTGAAGCTTTTAATTAAAATTGGAAATGAAGATAGCCTAGAGGCTCTGTTACCTTTAATTAATGATGGTGATATTTTTATTAAAAGTTGGATTGCTTTAGCATTAGGAAAATTTGAAAACATTAGCGACATCTCCCCATTTATAGAGATGCTTAAAGATAGCGATCCAAAAATTAGAATTGCTTCTGCAAAAGCTTTAGGTCAAATAGGAAATAAAGAAGCGTTAGAACCTTTAGCAAAATCTTTATGGGATGACGAATGGAACGTAAGAAAAGAAGTGGAGGATGCCCTAAATCGAATAGACTCTAATTGGCTAAAATCTCTTTAGATTTAAGACATAAGAAGTAATTAATAATTTAACTTATGAGTTCTCTAATATTAATGGCTAAAAATAATTTTAATAATAAAAGTAATTTAATGAAGGGTTGAAAATCATATATACATTTAAAGAAAGTTAAGAAATTATAACTATAAATACAATTTTTTTTATTTTATATTTTTATATTTTCTTTTTAGGTGCATCTAATTTTATTTAAAAAAAATCTTCTAATTTCTTTCTCCAAACCATAATAATTGAAGAATTTATTTGATTTTAATAGTTTAAATTAGAATTTAGATGGTATATAGGAAATTTTAAATAAATTCGAATCTTAATAAATTATTAAGAGAATGAAGGAAATATTATTAATGAGTTCTTCTGATGATGATGATGACATATGGAAGCTCAAGATACTAAAGGTAGAATCATTAAAGAAACTTTCCCCTCTGAAATGGTTTCCATTGTGGGCGATATCCTTGCGGGAATCGTCTTATCTCTTTTAATAGTTTCATTTGAGAGTTTTCTTTTATTAATTTTAATTATACCCGCATTACTTTCTCTTAGAGGTAATTTAAGTGGTCCTTTTATTGCAAGAACTTCACGTGACTTTATTATAGGTGAATTTAATAAGAAATCATGGTTTGAAAATGTGCTTGCCACATTCACTCTATCGTTATTTACAGCATTAGCGATCGGAGTTTTCAGTATCCTTATTAATTTTTTATTAATTAAATTCTATCTTTTTCATATTGGTTTGTTAATCGTAATTCCTGTTATTTCAATAGTGTTAACATTATCGATTTCAATTCCGTGTTCAACGTTTTTAAATTTTTTAGCATTTAAGCGCGGTTTAGATCCAAATAATGTAGTAAATCCTATTATGACTGCTGTAGATGATTTCTTTACCGTTATTTGCTTTTATCTAACAATTATTATGTTGGGGGTGCCATAATATTGGATTATTTTAAAAAAATCTTCAAAGAATCAATAATTATTGTCCTAATTAGTTCTGTTATGGGACTCTTTTCCGGGACGCTTTTATCTAATAATGAGCGAATATTGTCCAGTTTTCCTATTATCTTATTAGTTTTACCGTCTTTAAATTCTTTAATAGGTGATATATCTACTGTTCTAGTATCTCGTCTTACCTCTCACATGTATATCGGTACGTTGTCTCCAAAAATTCAAGTCTCTGATCGATTAAAACAGGATTTTTATGGGTTGTTTATAACAATTTTATTAAGTCTTGCTGCATTAATAAGCTTAGGATACATGCTGGGAAGTGTAATTGGAATCGAAATCGTTAATCCCTTGTTAATCATATCAATTTTAATTATTACTATTTTGATTCTATTTGGATTTATGTTCGTGTTTTTATTTATGGGTTCCATATTAATATTTAGAAAAGGAAATGATCCTAATAATTTTCTAATACCAATGATAACGTCGTTAGCAGATTTTTTAACCCCCTTATTTATAATAATCTTTATCCAGATATTTGTAAATATATAAACGAGAGTGAGAAAATAATTAAAAAGCATGAAAAAAGAGAGAAATTTCGGTATCAACCTATATCACTAAAGGACATTTTAAAAGAGATGAAACAGAAGATCGATTTGATGATTGATCTTGCTTATAGCGCTATTAAATTTAGTAGTAAGGAAATTGCAGACGAGACGTCTAAAATTGAAAAAAGAATCCATGAATTAACATTTCTATTGAATGTGCAAATTATTCAAACTCAAACTGGCGGTTTTAAAGAAGCAAAAGCTTTAGAACCTATTGTAGTTATGGGTTACTCTATTGACAAAATCTCCGATGCTCTTGCAGATATCGCCCGAGTTGTATATATTAATAGTGATATTTCTGACTTTACCCAATTGTTTTGGGACGAAGTCCCTGAACCTATTGTAAAAATCACCGTTAATGATAATTGCGAATTTATAGGCTTGAAACGGAAAGATATTCATTTCAGATCGAAACACGGAGTAGACCTAATTGCGATTAAAAGAAAAGACGATTGGTTATTTGGAAAGGAAAACGAAATTCAAACGAATGATACTTTAATTATTAAAGGTGAATTAAAACCACTCAAAGAATTAAAGATATTAACATATGATTCTGAAGCTTTTTCTTTTGACATAGGGGAAATAAAAGAAGAATCGGATTTTGATCTAAAAAATCCTGAATTTTACGAAGAAATAAAGGAACTTAAAAAAGATTATGTTTTAATAACAGATATTTCTGAAACGATGATAGAATTAGCTCTAGCAGCATTATTCTTTAATAGTTATGAGGTTGCAGAGGATGTATTAGAGATGGAATCGTTGATGGATGGATTGAATATTAATTTCGAAAAGGATCTATTAAATTTAACTAAATTATTAAATAATCCGAAAATCTTGACGGGTATCATGCGTATTATTTTTTCCTGTGAATTAATATCGGATGCAGCAGCACATTTAGCTGAAAATATCCTTGAGGGTTTTGAACCTCATATAATTCTGCAAAAGGCAATTGAAGAGACTTCAGAAATAGTAGTTCGCGAAACTATTTCTGCAGATTCTTATTTTAAAGATAAAACATACAAGCAGTTACAAAATCAAAAATATAAGCGTGGTTTTCACATTATAGCTTTAAAACGAAAGAATAAATGGATCTATAGCTTTAACACGGATTTTCTGTTTGAAGAAGGGGATTTATTGATAGGTTTAGGCCCTAAAGAAACCGTAGATCAATGGAGAAGTTGTGTACATCCAAATAAATTAAAAGATGATTAAAAATAATGAAGAAGATAAATTCAAGTCAGGTTGAAGAAAGATTTTTGAATACACTATTAGAAATATCTGAAACAATTAAAAAAAACTCAGAAAGAATAAATATTAATCAGATATTAAAACTGATCGACATGATTATTGATGTTGATTCGAGCAATGGTATGATTTTTATCTATGGAGCTGGTCGATCTGGATTTATTGGTAGGTGTTTTGCTCAAAGACTGATGCACCTAGGAATTACATCTTGTTTTATTTCTGATGCTGTTACTTATCGATATCGCAAAGAAGATCTACTGATCATTATAAGTGGAAGTGGGGCTACAACTTCACCATTAGCTATCGCAGAGAAAGCAAATGAAATAGGGGGAAAAATAGCATTATTTACGGGAAATCCATCAAGCGCAATCGGAAATTTATCAGATTCAATAATTCAAGTTGAAGGAAAAAGTAAAGATCAAGCTACATCTCTAATAACATTAGCTCCATTTACATCTTTATTTGATATTTCTACGCTTGCAATATTGGATTCAATAGGAGCTTCATTAATGGGGAAATTAAACATTACTGAAACCGACATTGATAAGCGTCATGCTTCAATAGAATAACAAAGAATAGAATCAATCTGTTGGTGATATCATTGCATGAGTTTATAGAAGTTAAATTTATATCTGAAACTAAAGGAAGAGGTGCCTTTGCGAAAAAGAACATCAAAAAAGGAACTGTTATTGATGTTGCGTCAGTTATATTAATCAAAAATGAGGATTATGAAAAAATTAGCGAAACAGATCTGAACAACTATTGCTATATCTGGGAAGATCCTAAACTTATACCAGCTTTTAAAAACGCTATTACTATGAGCATAAGTCAATTAATGAATCATTCATATCGTCCTAATATCAAATATTTATACGATTATGAAAGTAAAGCAATCGAATACAGTGCTATTAAAAATATTGTAAAAGGGGATGAATTAACAGTTAACTATAATGGTCTAGTTAAAGATAAAAGTCCAGTGTGGTTCGAAGTTATAGATTAGGCTTTATTTAATCAAGGATCTAAGCGTAGTAAGATTCATGATATCTTCTTTCAAGTCATTGCTCTTAGGAGTTTCCAAAATACCCGGAATATCTCTAAATCTATGATCATTTAACAAAAATCTAAATGGTTCCTTACCAATTTTTCCTTGACCGATGTGAGTATGACGATCAACCCTAGAACCTAACTCCTTCTCTGTATCGTTTAAATGAAAAGCGAATAAATACTTCAAACCAATGATATCATCAAAATCATTCCACATTTCGTTATATTTCTTCTTTGTGGAAAAATCATAACCTGCCGCAAAAGAATGTGCCGTATCAAAACATATTCCGATTCTATCCTTGTCCTTTATTTTTGCTATTATTGTTTTAAAATGATGAAATTTATTCCCCAAACCTTTTCCTTGGCCAGCAGTAGTTTCCAATAAAATTTTAACTTTAGAACCATTAGTTTCATCCATTAATTTGTTTAGCTGGTTAGCTATTTGGAGAAGAGCTTCATTTTTTGAAATCTCATGCTTACTGCTCACAGGAATAACTCCTGGATGCATATTTTCATATTCAATACCTAGTAGGGTAGCTTTTTTAAGTTCATCCAACATAGCGCTATATGATTTCTCTAATTTTTCGTTATCGATGCTTGCTAAATTAATTAAATAACTATTATGGCTAATTATCGGCCATATTTCTTCTTTAAACTCCTCTTTTGTTTTAAGAAATTCATTGATATCTTTCTGGTCTAAAGGTTTTGTCGACCAAGAGCGAACATTCCTAATAAAAACTTGAATTGTTTCGCACTCAAGTTCTCTACCCCTATAAAAAGCCATGTGTTTGCCTTCTGAAACACTCATGTGAGCCCCTAACCTCATATCATTAACACCTCTAAAAAAAATTATTTCTCTTTTAATTCTCAGAGATTTCAAATTCTAATTTGTCTAAAATCTCTATTAAATCAATAACTTCAAAATTCATATTGAATTTAATGTTAGCATCGCTTAAATTAGTCCTGCAAAACGGACATACAGACGAAATGACAGAAGCACCTGTTATTTTTGCTTCCTCAAGTCTTTCCTTTGAAATTTCAACCGACCAATCTGGGTATCCTATTTTCACACCACCCCCAGCACCACAACACCAAGCGTTTTCTCTATTTCTTTCCATTTCTACAAATTTAATTCCTGGAATGTACTTATATACTTCTCTTGGAACTTCATAGAGATCCATATGCCTTCCAAGGTGGCAAGGGTCGTGATAAGTGACGGTTTTATTATATTCTGATATAACTTTTAATTTCCCTTCATCTAATAGCTTTTTAACCAATTCTACGGTGTGATATATCTGAAAATCATAATCAGCTCCATATTTTAACCAATCCTTTTTTAAAGTACGATAACAGCCCGCACACGATGTGATGACCTTTGACGCGCCTGCGTTGTTTATTTGAGCAATATTGTAATTTATGAAGTCTTTAACAGAATTGATTTGACCAGTTCGCATTACTGGGCTGCAGCAACAATGTTCATCAATCAAAGTAAAATCAATATTGGCTTTCTTCAAGAATCTCAAAGTAGCGTCTCTTAAATTTTTTTGACGATAATTAGATGTGCAACCGATAAAATAAACCCATTTTGCTTTATCCGGTAAAGCATATTCTTTCTTCAAATCTTCGTTATCTGAATTTTGTTCGCCATATGGATTGTAAATCTCAGGGTTCTCTATCCGTTCAATTAAAGCTTTTTGCTTCTCTGGACAAAATCCATTTATCACAGCCTCTGCTCGAGCAGCTTCAATAATATCTACCAGAAAATCATTAAATTTGTCAAACCTGCAATTTTCAGTACAATTTCCGCAAGTAGAACACGCGTAAAGTACATTTGCTACACCCTGACTCCAAGGGATTTCCCCACTTATTAAACCATATATGAGCCATAACCTTCCACCAGTGGAATACGTCTCAAACCGGAATTTTTTATAGCTCGGACAATTAAAATCAGAATAATCGTAAGTAAATTTGCAATATCCACATCTAAAACATCTATGAACTATATCCTTCCAATCTTGCTCCACGTTTAATTCCATATTTAAATTACCTCCCAATTTCCCGAATTCATGATATTATTCGGATCCAGAGTGCATTTAATAGTTTTCATTAACTTTTTATAACCAGGATCCATTCTTTCAAGCGTTAATCTTTGTCCTTCTAGCTCAGCTTTCCATGGAATTCCTCCTAAATCTAGAGCTAGTTTATTGGTTTCATGAAGTGCCTTTCTTGCATTTTCCATATCGTTAGGATCCGCTCTATTGAAGGAGTAAGAAAAGAACATTACGACTGTATGAACTCCACCTATTAACCGAGAGCCTAAAGTTGGAGGTATACCATATTTTCTTGCAAGATCTGCGCCCTTTTCATATGCTTCGGGAATTTTCTCAAGAGGCATAAACGCTCCTACATATTCGAATCCTCCTCCTTTTCTAAAATCAGCGGCTCCTGCAGCAAATATAGGTTTATCTAAGTAAAGATTTTGCATTTTTTCTGGAGCTTTCATGAATCTTGCGTTAGACTTTCGATAAATGCGCTTAAGAGCTTTACTTTGGCGATCTATATCCTCTTCTGTCTCACCTGTGATATAAGTCATAATGAAAACATAGCTTTTCATCCATTCAGGCTTATCTTGCATTCCTAGAAGTATATCTTCAGCATAGCCAGTCGCCGTGATTTTCAGTAGCAATTCTGGTATATCTTTTGGATTATTCATTAATCCAAAAATAATCTCTCTCATTTTCGGTTTTGGAAACAATTGTATTGAAAGCTTAGTTATTACTCCCATTGTCCCAAAAGCACTAATAAATAAGCCAATAAAATCCGGAAGTGGTCCTCTATCAAACCAATAATCAGAAACCGCGCAAGATCCCAATTTACATATTTCTCCATTAGGTAATACAACTTCAAGACCATTAATCATAGCTCCATGCCCTCCGTATCTTTGCGATAAATATCCTGAACCGTGAATTAACATGTTTCCGGCGACAGTAGCAGAAGGAGGCGCATCTGGAATAGGTGGTTGTAGATTTTGATAATTTTCGTTTAAATGTGAAAGTATTTGACCGGTAGTTACTCCCGCTTCGATAAGCGCATATCGGCTAAACTGATTTATTTCAAGGATTTTATTCATCCTTTTCATATCTACTACTATACCCCCTTTAACAGGAATTATTAAACCACTTAATGTTAAACCTCCACCCATAGGAACAATAGAAATTTTCTCTCGATTTGCTAATTTAACTATCTTTTGAACTTCTTCAGTATTATTTGGCATTACCACAAAATCAACGGAGCGAGGTATAGATGCTCCGGGATCCTGAGAGTATATATATAAATCTTCCGAACGGTTAGTTGCATAATCCTTTCCTACAATTTTCTCTAGCTCCTTTAATATAACTTCCCTATTCATTTTTCCCATCACTACAACTAAATAGAAATTCTCTAAGTTGATAACATATTTTAATCTTCTATTAATATATCCTCAAAAAGAATTACTTAATTCAAAATACTTTTTGTTCTATTTAAATTTATAATTTCTTGGAATTAATAAATAAATATAGGTTTCGAAATGAGTATTAAAGGCAAAAAAGAAGGAATTTATAGACTTTTAGGGTCTATTTTACTTCTAATAAGTCTTGTTTTAGCTTTGTTTTTAGAATTTCTGATACTTAATAATCCGCTTTTATCGATTATACTGATATTAATCACAGTCCCTCCTTTTATTTTGAGTATCCTTTTAAAGCTAGAACAAGATTTTTTCGTTAATAACGCTAAAAAATTCTTATATTTGCTCCTCATAGAAATTATCGTATTAAATTCTATAATATTTCCCTTTTACAACACATCCTTTGCGTTAACAACTATTATAGCTTCAAGCTCTAATATACTACTTATCATTTGTTGGCACTTTTCGCTCTCAATTTACAAGAAAAATAAGATTATTTTCTTAATTTGTGGTATTAGTTATTTTTTTGTAAATTATCCAATATTATTGGATAGTATTTCATTTTCTCATTTATTTATTATTAACTTAATTCTACTATTAACCATCTCTCTTGGGTTATTTCTAATAATGGCAGCGGAATTAATAATGAAAAAAAAGGGATGGTTGAAATATCTTTGATTAAAAGCATAAAATATTGTTTTTTATTCTAATTTCTTCCAAAAATCTTGTAATTCTTCTTTAGTAAATGTGAATTTCAAGCCGCTAGGTTCGGAAGGTTCTAGTTTTAAAAATTTTGGAACGTCATTCATATCTTTGGTAATGCCTGCTTTTTCATTGAATGCTAGCTCAATTTTAAGGATATGTTTTCCGATATTAATTACTTCTGCTCTTGTTAAATCTAAATTATACATCGCGTTAATTGCAGCAGTTATTATCTCCATATTCTCATAACTTGGTCCTATAAAATAACAGCAGCCCATAGAGTCCAATACTGTAGTGTATACTTGTAATTCAAACGATAAATCAAATTTACCTTCGTTTTTAGTAAGTTCGCCATAGTCTTTGGTTTGACTTGGTACTCTGCCAACTATAGCTGCTCCACTAGTATGATCTGCACCCATAGGCGAAGTAGCGTATGTTACCCCCATTCCTTTAAAGACTCTAGGATCATAAGCAGATATACCTTGTCCTTTTATTTCTGGTATTCTTTGAGCATTTAACTTATTTCCAATATTTTTAACACCATTCCCGTACAATTTTCCAATTTCAGTATTCTCCCGGATTTCTTTATCCAAGATATTAGAAACTACCTTGGCATCTCCCCAAGGAATCTTACCACAATCCATAGCAACTCCAACTGTACCTCCGAATTCAATAGTATCGATTCCTACATCGTCGCAGAAATGATCAATTTTAGCTAAGCTGTCTAAGTCATCAATGAGCAAATTTGTCCCATTTAAAGCCATCGTTTCGTATTCAAGGCTTGAAGTTACGTGGTTTCCGTTCTCGTCTACAATTAAATTAGAGCATTTTATAACACAATAAGGAGAACAAGCCAAATTTTTCTTTCCCCCTCTCGCGATTACGAGTTCATGGAGTTTTTCTCCACTAATGTTCGAAATTTTATCGAAGGATCCAAATCGGAAGTTCTTGGTAGGAATTCCCTGATGTTCACTCATTGCCCTCATATTCAATGCTGTTCCAAATGTAGAAAAAACCTTCTTAGTTTCTGCCAAATGTTTAGCAAAAGGAGTTGAAGCTTGTCTAAACTTCTTAAGATCGTGTATTTTTACCTTTGACTCTTTTGGAGGGATAATTACAATAGCTTTAATGCCTTTTGCACCCATGACTGCACCTAATCCACCGCGACCAGCGTGTCTGCTTGGATAACCTTCTAAGTCGTTGGCAGCAATAGTCGCCGATAGCATCTTATATTCGCCTGCAGGGCCTATAGAATAAATCCCAATATTTTCTCCGTATTTAACTCTTAGTCTTTGATGTAGTTTGTAGTTACCTAAACCTTTATATTCCTTACCAGGTAATAACTTAATTCCGTTCTCGTTAATTAAGATTATTCTTAATTCTGAGGATATATCTTCCAAGACTAATGCTCTTATACCATGTTTAGCGAGCATTAATGAAGGTCTCCCCCCTACATTTGCTTCTTTAACGCCATTTGTTAATGGACTTTTTCCACCGACTGAAGTACGAGCAGAATTTGGAAATGGACTTCCTGTAAGTATACCGTTTGCCAAGATTAGTTTATTTTCTCGTCCAAGTGGATTGCATCGAGGAGGTACTTCATCGTGAACGATTTGTGAACTTAAACCTCGAGCTCCTAAAAGGAAGTATTTAGAATTGCTAGTTATTTCTTCGTAATCAATTATATCTAATTTTACATTGATTCTTACAATATTCATAAGTGAAATAAAATTTGAAATTATTTTACCTTTTCTTTCGTATGGAATAGGTTTGCAAAAAAAATTAAAATTTATCGTAATGTACGATTTCTTCAAAAGGCTTACGATCTATAACTTCTCCTTTTTCTTTAACAGGATATCCTAATGGTGTTAAAACCATGACTCTAAAATCTTCAGGAATTTCAAGAATTTCTTTTACTTTGACTTCATTAAACCAACCAATCCAACAAGTGGCTAAACCTTCAGCTGTTGCTGCTAAAATCAAATGTTCAAAACAGATTCCACAATCTAAAGGAAAATATTTTATCCCATTAGTATTCTTCCCCGAACCAGATTCAGAAATGACACCTACGATGTACATTGGAGCTCCTACGAATTTTTTTGTTTGACCAACTGCTTTCCATACTCTTTTTACTGTTTCGGGATCTTTAACAACAATATAGTGCATACCTTGCATATTTGCCCAAGTTGGAGCCAATCTAGCAGCGTTTATGATGCGATTAACCATATCATCTTCCGGCATATTAGATTTATAAACTCTATAACTTCTTCTCCTCTTAACAGCTTCATAAAAATCCATATTAAACACATTTTTTCCTTGATTAATTAATATTTTTAAAATATCGATTTTTCTTAAGTTTTACTTCTTATAGATTTTGACTGGAGAAAAAAAGTTCAGAGATCGATTTTCGTTTTGAATTGCGATTCTCATAAGAATTATCACAACAGCCGCTTCTAAATAGAAATTTATCGAAGAATAAACGATGTATCTTAAAAAAAATACTGTTATCATTAATTCCCACGTTATTCCCAGTGAATAAAAATGTATAATTTCTTCAATATCGTACAAACATTTATAAATGCGATTGGGATATTATGATATTATTAAAGTCGTTACATCATCTAATTTTTTATAAGTCTTATGTTTAGATGGCACTGTAGACTATAACATATTTTTTGTGATATTATAATGAATAGCAATTACCGTGATCGACTAATTTCTAAAGATAATGATCAAGATAATTTGCTCTCTAGTAAAAATATTGAGTGTTGTTCAACCCCATCCATAGAAGAACGTGATGGGAATAAAGTTTGCTTAAATTGCGGTATGATCGCAGAAAGAACATATGTGGGTAATGAGAGAAGAGCTTATACAATTGAAGAAATACAGAACAGGAGAAGAACTGAACCACGCTGGCGAGATTTTGGCCCTCGGACTATGCTTCCTACGACAAAGACAGATTCAAAAGGGAAATCAATAGGTCCAAAGGAGCAAGCTTTGTTTTCACGTTTATCAAAAATTCAAAATTCTCTTATTTCAAGTATAGAACGAAACTTTTGGGAAGCAAAACCCAAATTGAAAATGCTTACCTCAAAATTAAATATTCCTGAATACATTTCAGAAACTGCGTGGAAGATATATAGCATAGTAGCTAAGAAGAAATTAACAATGGGAAGATCAATTAATGGTTTTATAGCAGGATCTTTATACGCCGCGATTAGAGTACATGACTTTCCGAGATTATTAGACGAGGTTTGCGAAGCTTCGTTAACTCCTAGAAGAACTGTTCATAGAAGTTTAGCGATGATTATAAGAGAAGTTCTTCCTCAATTAGGTTTGAGGTATCAACCAATTACCGCAGAAAGTTTAGTCTTTCGGTTTGGTAATGAATTGAATCTCCCCATGAAAGTTCAAAAAGTCGCAATAGGATATTTACGAACGGCTTCTGCGAATGGTTTAGCACGAACTGGAAAAGATCCTAAAGGATTAGCTGCAGCATGCATTTATATCGCAGCAAAAGATGGAGCTATCAGGAAAACGCAGTCGTTAGTGGCAGATACGGCTAAGATTACGGAAGTCACATTAAGATCTAGAGCAAAGCAAATTAAAAATAAGCTTTAAATTGATTAATTAAAGCGTTCTTTTTTCTTTTTTTTAATTTAAGAATCTGAATAATAAAGTAATATTTAGCTTTGATTATTAGTGGATTCTTTCTCTTGGATAAGTAGCATCCAATTAAGACCAATTCCGCCGAAAATTAAACCAGAGGTTAAGAAACAAGAAACTAAGACAGTGTAATAGAACCACATAATCGCTCCAATGACAGAAGTAATCGAAGGCGAGAATAGTGCATTTTGGAATGTAATTGTTGTAAGTCCTGAACTGATGGTGCTCTTACCTAATAAAACTATGAAATTCATAGTGATAAAACCGCCAATAATTAGAAATAAACCGATAAGCAATAAAAATTTAGCAAGAATTTTATCTTCGACGGTGTTTTTATTAGCAATATTAAAAATTGAGTATGATAAAACAATAAAGCCACAAAAAATACTGAGTAAAAAAATCCATAGTAACGCTGCGTGAACAGACATAAAGCCTGATTGAAAAATTATCGTTAGAATATTAAATTGCTGGCTATCTAAAGTTACATTAATAATTGTACTGATCAAAATGAGATCAACTAATCCAACTAAGGAAAGAATGAGAAAGCCAATACTAAAGATTTTTAACCATTTTATTACAACTCTACGCTCCATGACTAATCGCTTGTTTTTTTCTCAATATATTTTATACTCATTATTTTCTTTTAAATCTTTTATATAATATTTAATTTGATGGTTTTTTTATGCTATATTTATAAATTAAAGATTTATACTTTTTTTGAATAGATGTGATAGATTATAATTAGATCAATTAATTGTGATCTTCTTGAATAGCATTAATAAGGAAATTGCCGATTGTGAACACAAGAATGTAAAGCAAGAGGGCGGATATTTTGTCTGTCAAGATTGTGGTTTAATTGATAAAGACCAAATCGCTTTCGAGAAAGCTTCGCCACTTGACTTTTATTCTGAATCTCAATTAGATTACGAAAGAAAAATAAGAATAGGTGACTCAAGAGCTATTCAAGATCCAAAAACTAAAGCTCGTTTTGAGCAAATTAAAACTTTGTCTAAATGGTTTAAGGATTCTCAGAGCAGTTTTACAGAGCAAAAGAAAACTATCAGCATGCTAAAAAGTAATGGTATTGGATTAAATATTGACAATGTTAAATACAATGAAATAAAGGACAAATATCTCCGGTATAACAAGTATCATAGACAGACTTATGAAAATATGGTAATTATCTTTCTTGCAATCATTTGGATGGAAATAAAAGAAACCACAAATGTGAGGATTGAAGACTTCATCAAAGCGTCTAAAGAGTTAGGACATAAAATAAACAAAAAGATGCTCAACAATGCAATGCTAAAAGTTAAAAGAACGGATAAAAGGTTAAAAGGTTATAAAAACGCTATAAATCTAGAAGAAGAGATAAAAAATAAAATTAAAATTCTATTTCAGAAGGATTTAAACAATATCAATTTTGAACGAGTTGAACAACACTTCTCCAGCGAGATAGATTACATAAAATTAAAGTTGGAAATGCAACTATTAGTAGATAAAATTTTACAGAAAATAAATTACGAGCAAATTTTAAACTTGAACTACAAGGCTTTTACTGCTGGGCTAATTTACTATATTGGACAGACTTTAGATAATCGCAAGATTTTTACTCAAAGTATTGTTGAACAAACAAGCAGATTTTCGAGTACGACCATTAGAAAAAAATATCATGTCTTAAAATATATATTAGGAAATCCATCAGAATTTAATCTTTAATCATTATAGATAACTTAGTTTTAGAGAAAAAATTATATAATTATAAATGTTTAAATCAATATTTATAAAATTCTAATGTATTGTTAAGTTGAGATAGATATTGAGATGAATCAAACCCAAGCTCGTTCTGATAATTCATATTTCCAACCAATTGATGTTTTAATTTCAAAATTCCAAACAGATACTAACAATGGTTTGAAAAATTCGGAAATAGAGAATAAATTTATCGAATATGGTTATAATGAATTACCAAAAATTAAAAAGTCTCTGTGGAAAATCTATTTAGCACCAATTTTCAATTTTTTGATCATAATTTTAATAATTTCCGCAGCTATTGTATTCATTCTGGGAGATCAAACCTCGACAATCATTACTTTCACCGTAGTAGTAATAAATTCGGCAACGGTTATCACCCAACAATTCAGAGCCCAAAAAGCATTGGAATCGCTAAGGCAAATTGCTGCTCTAAAATCCATCGTTCTAAGAGATGGTATTCAATTCGAAATACCTACGAAAGAACTGGTTCCAGGAGATATTATTTTATTAGAGCAAGGTAATAAGATCGGAGCGGATGCTCGTATTATTGACTTTACCAACTTAACGATTGACGAAGCACCATTAACTGGGGAAAGTGAACCAGTAGAAAAAAGCAATAAAAATATTAAAGAAATGAATTTACCAATCCAAAAACAAAATAATATGGTGTTTATGGGAACATATATAAACACTGGAAGAGGGACAGCGCTTGTCACTGGAACAGGATTAAATACTGAGATTGGTAACATTTCGAATCAACTTAATGAGATGGGTTCAATTGAGGATATTCCGCTTACGAAAAAACTTAATAGATTAGGATATATCCTTGGGACGATTGTAATTATTAACTTAATAATTCTAATATTCTACAAGTTTAGTGTCTTAGGATTGCAAGGATTATTTTTTGGCGATAATATAAATTATGCAATTACAAGTTCAATCTTAAGATCAATGGGTATTATGCCCATTAATCTTCCATTATTATCGACTTTAGTACTTGTTACAGGCGTTCTTAACATGGCTCAAAGTGGCGTAATAGTTAAAAATCTATCAGCTATTGAATCACTTGGACGTGTTTCAGTCATTTGCTCCGATAAAACTGGAACAATTAGCAAAAATGAGATGACAGTGGAGAGATTTTGGATAAATAACAGGGAGTATGCTGTTACAGGTTCGGGTTATGATTCTGAAGGAGAAATTCTCGTTAATGGAGACATTCAGAATTTATGCAACAATAGCACTTTTATTACTTTTATTGATTCAAGCGTATTAAATAATACCGCAAAACTAGTATATGAAGATGTAAAGGTAAAGTTAAAAACTTTAAAAGAAATAACGGTAAGAAAAGCTTTAGGTTCACCGACCGAAGCTGCATTGTTAGTTTTAGCTGAAAAAGCAGGGTATATACCATATGATATAAAAATTAAGTATAAAGTAGTGCAAGAATTTTCTTTTAGCTCAGAATTTAAGAGAATGACTACTGTGTGCGAACATAAAGCAGATGATTCTTATAAGATCGCCTTTTCAAAAGGTGCTCCTGAAATAATCTTAAAAATCGCTAATAAAATTGAAGAAAATGGTAAAGAAAATACTCTTACCAATGCTATAAGAGAACAACTTCTAAATGAAATACAAACTCGAGCAATCCAAGGATATCGAATTTTAGCTATAGCTTATAAGAAATTTGAGGAAAAAAGTGAGCTTAAACGACAGGAAGTAGAAAATAATTTGATTTTTTTAGGATATGTGTCTATTCTAGACCCTCCAAGACCGGGAGTAAGAGAATCTGTAGAAGAATGTGAATCAGGCGGTATAAAGGTCGTTATGATCACAGGTGACCACCCTGCAACAGCTAAGACTATTGCTTCGCAAATGAGAATTTATAAAGAGGGAGATTCAATTGTAGAAGGAGCTGAGGTCTCCAAATTGAATACTGAAGAATTTAACAATGTTTCTGTATTTGCTAGAGTAAATCCTTCAGATAAAGAAATAATTGTGGAAAAGTATCAATCCCAAGGTCATATTTGCGCAATGACAGGCGACGGTATTAATGACGCATTAGCATTAAAACTCGCTAATGCGGGTATCGCTATGGGCATTACTGGAACCGATGTTGCTAAAGAAACCGCTGATATGGTTCTCAGCGATGATAATTTCAGTTCAATTGTTATAGGAGTTAAAATTGGCCGTGGTTTATTTGCGAGAATTCGAAATATAATATTTTTTTTTATCTGTTTAAATCTAATGGAATCTGTTATATTTTTTGCGTATGAGTTTGTTCCATTATTTGATTTATTTAGCTCAGAATGGCAGCATATTTATATATACGGAATAGTTCATTCTCTTCCAGCCATGGCGTTAGTTATTGATAAACATCCTTCTGATGTGATGAAAGAACCACCTCGAGATGGACAACAGCTCTTAAACAAGAATATGTGGATTTTATTAGTAATACAAGCTTTTTTAATGGGAATTGGATTGGTATTAGCTCTTCAATTTACATTAGAAGGTTTAATCCCATTGAATGAATGGAATCTTAATCCTACTATTAGTTATATTCCAGTTGGATCAACACAACCCGATTTGTTGGCACAAAAAGCAAGAACTATGTTTATCACCACACTTTACATTGTTGAAACTACCTTCATCTGGACATTCAGACGACCTAATAAATCACTTTTCAAAAGCCTTAAAGACGAATTTTCGTTAACATTACTCGTAATAAGCTTATTTACGCTCGCGCTACATGTCTTATTCGTTTTATTTTCAAATGATGTTAATTATTATGTGAACGATGAATTTGGCTTAGATTTACAAATCAACTTTCTCTTTTTGAGTGGGACTGATTGGATTATATGTATTTTACTAACGCTCCCAGGCTTACTTGGAATAGAGATTTTTAAATATATTGCGAGAAGAAAAAATGTACTTTTCTAAATTGTCTTAAATGAGTCAAAGGTATTACTACACAAATATACATATTTTTCAATTAATTCATACTCTTTTATTTTTCCATTACTAATTTTTTTAGGTAAAAATACTATAAAATAAAAAGAAGAATTTCTATAGTGTATTTATTATAATTACTTTTTATCATAAAATCAAAAATAAGATTAAGTCCCGGGAGAATTTCTAATGGAAGAAATCTACTACAAAATGGAATTAAAACAAATCTATCAAAAATTTCAAACGAACTCAACTAAAGGATTAACAAATGAAGAAGCCCAAAAACGACTTGAACTTTACGGATTTAACGAGATTCCGAAAGCTTCTAAAGGTTTTATCAAAATTTATCTTGCTCCCTTATTTAATTGGCTAATCGTAATTTATCTTTTCGCCTCGTTAATACTTTTTTTAGCAGCAATCATAATGGGCGAAGGACAATTATTATTCGTTGTGTTAACTTTAGGTATAGTAGCTCTCAATTGTGTTGTAGCAATCATACAGCAATACCGAGCAACAAAAAAATTAAACGCACTACGAGAAATGACTGCACCTACAACCACTGTAATAAGGAATGGTCAAAAAAATGATATTACAACTAAAAATGTAGTTATTGGCGACTTATTAGTCCTTAAGCAAGGAGATCGAATACCTGCTGATGGGAGAATCATTCAATCTTCAAACCTAGAAGTTAACGAATCCAGTTTAACGGGAGAATCTGAGCCAATCAGAAAAGTCTATGTTGGAACCGCAATAAAAAACGATGATCTATCTATCGCTGAACGACATAATATGGTGTTTTACGGAACTTTTATCGCTACTGGTAATGCAACGGCAATAGCAGTAAAAACGGGAAAGGATACCGAAATAGGAAAAATATCACAAGGTTTAGAAGACGCAGGAACGAGCGAGATTCCAATTCGAGCAAAAATGAATAATTTTGGTAAATGGCTAGGATTGATTGTTATCGGTTTTTGGTTTTTTATTCTCTTGATTCTATGGGGCGCTACAGGTGAGTTAGATATAGTCAAAAGTCTAAATTCTGCCATGGATTTACTACCTATCAATATACCCCTCCTTGTAACAATTATTTTGTTGACGGGCGTTGTAGCTATGGCACACCATGGTGTCATCATCAGAAATCTTGCATCAGTAGACAGTTTAGGTCGAGTAAGTGTAGTCTGTTCAGATAAAACAGGGACTTTAACAAAAAATCAAATGAGCGTCCAGCATGTATGGACAAATGGTTCTACATATAAGGTTTCTGGTAGTGGTTATAGTCCTGAGGGAGATATAATATTAGTTGACGATCCGAAAAATTCTGTATATGTGAAACACATAGATGATTATCCTCAACTCAAGTTGCTTCTAACTTCAGGGTTCTTGAACAATAACTCTGCTTTAGTCAAAAACGAGCTCGAGATATCCGGTAAAACTATCCAGAATTGGAATGTAATTGGATCTCCTACTGAAGGTGCTTTAATGGTTCTTTTTCAAAAAGGAATGGGGGATTATCTCTTAGAAGATTTTGAGTACATCAAAGAGCACCCATTTGATTCGAAGGTCAAAAGATCTTCTAAAGTTTATAAAAAAGAGGGTACATATTATTCTTTTACTAAAGGTGCTAGTGAGATTTTAATGCCGTTATGCAAAAAAGTCTTATATAAAGATCAAGAGTTAGAATTTACAGACGAAATTAAAGATAAAGTTTTAAAGATTTCGGATATCTACGCTGGGCAAGGGTATAGAATTTTAAGTTTATGTTATAAAAGATTAGATGCAATTCCACAAGAATACGAGGAAAGTAGAAAGTTATGCGAGTCGGATATGATTTACATTGGGTTTGTAACGATATATGATCCTCCTCGAGAAGGTGTAAAACAAAGCGTTGAACAATGTCACAACGCTGGTGTAGAAGTTGTAATGATTACTGGAGATTCTCCCACCACGGCGAAGGCTATCGCCCAACAAATTTCTATAATTAAAAACGAAGACGAAATTGTATTAGAAGGTAAAGAAATAAAGAACGTTAAATCGTTTTATGATTTTCAAAAAATTAAAGTGTTTGCTAGAGTATCTCCAGAGCATAAGCAGGATATAATCGAAAAATACCAAGAAGCTAATCAAGTTGTAGCTATGACCGGAGATGGAGTTAACGACGCTCTAGCTTTAAATATGGCAGATGCAGGAATAGCTATGGGTATTCAAGGAACTGATGTTGCGAAAGAAGCAAGCGATATGGTAATAAGCGACGACTCTTTTACATCAATCGTTACAGGTATCGAACAAGGACGGGGTATTTTTGCTCGCATCAGAGCAGTGGTATTTTTCTATATATGTATAAATGTTTTTGAAGGCATTGTCCAATTTATTTTATCTGTTATTTTGAACTTCCCTTACTTTTTAGACCCCCCATTCTATTACCAATGGATTTTCCTCTCGATAACCGTTCACATTTTTCCGGGTTTAATTCTCACATTCGATCGTAATTCCAAAGATTTAATGAAGCAGAAACCACACGATGAGGAAGAAATTTTATCAAAAAATACTGTAATTCTTCTATTTATATTTGGAGCGCTATTAGCGACTAGCATGATCGTCGTTTATTTCACGACACTTTTGGGTCCTGAAGTTTCTGTTATCAATTTCGGAGATTTAAACGAAGCTTATTTATTTTCTCCCCTTACATTCCCAGATGGAAGTGGAATTTCTCTGAATGAAGCTAAAACTCTTACAATGTTAATGGTAACTATTTACATCTGCGAATCGTTTTTAATTTTACAAATTCGGAGACCAAACAAATCGTTAATTCGAAGTATAAAAGAAGACAGCACCCGTTTCATGTACGCTCTAATTGGGTTATTATTTGTTGTATTTCTCGCACTTTTATATATTCCGGGAGTCCAAGTAACACTCGCTGAGTGGGGTTTAAATTTTAGATTTATGTTCCTCACAGGTTTGGATTGGTTAGTATGCTTTTTAATTTCGCTAATCTGTATAGTTTCCTTCGAATTCGTCAAATACATGGCAAGACGATCTGGAATATACTTCTAATCTCCTTTTTATTTTATATCCTACTGGTTTTAT
>DATKTW010000082.1:0-20901 GCA_035530895.1 Candidatus Nanopelagicaceae bacterium | reverse complement strand
TTTATTACATTGTAGGACGTAGGAAGGAAATGTATATTAGTGGGGGAGAAAATATTTTCCCTGTTGAAATAGAAGAAATACTCTTTAAACACCCCGCTGTTGATCTTGCAGCTGTTATAGGCGTTCCCGATGAAAAATGGGGCGAAGTTGGCAAGGCATTTTTAACGTTAAAACCAGGAAATTCTCTAAAACCTGAAGAAATTCGAGAGTATCTAGCAACTAAACTCGCAAAATATAAAGTTCCTAAATATTTTGAAATAAGAGATTCATTACCATTGAGTGCCACCGGTAAAATATTAAAAAGAGAATTAAAATAGGTGAATGTTAGGTGGAATATCGTCCTGTTGGATTAGAAGCTTGGGGAGTATATATTCCTAAAGAGAGACATACTAGTGAATATATATCCAAAGAGACTGGAATTCCTAAAAGTATTATTGAAGAAAAATTTGGACTTTTAGGAAAGACTATTCCAGGACCAGAAGATCACACAGTCCAAATGGGTGCTAATGCGAGTTTTCAAGCCCTTAAAAGAGCTGATATTACACCCGAGGATATTGATGTAATTATTTGGGCGGGAGAAGTCTATGCTGAACGACCCCTAGTGGTAAATGGTATAAAACTTCAACAATTACTAGGAAATCCGATGAATTCTTGGGCTTTTGATGTTAATCAGCGTTGTGGAAGCTTTTTAGTAGGAATTTTAGTCGCAAAAAGTTTAATTCAAACAAACCCGAATATCAATAGAATTTTGGTCGCAAGTGGTTATAGGAATTGTGATTTGGTTAATTATAAAAATCCGAGATCCAGATTCATGATTAGTTTAGCAGCAAGTGGTGTAGCTGCCATTATTCGTGCTGATTATAAAAGAAATGAAATTTTAGGTATTAGTGCTATTTCAGATGGTAGATTTGCCGATGATGTCTATGTTCCAGCAGGAGGCACGATTCAACCTATTAATTCAAAAGCATTGGAAGATGGATTACTTTATTTGGATGTTCCTGATCCTGAAGGTTTAAAAGATAGATTGGATAGATACTCTATGGATTCGTTTGTAAGGGTAATTGATAAAGCCTTAGCACAATCTGGTTATACACGTGAAGATATTAATTATTTAGCTTTATTGCACATGAAAAGAAGTGCATTTGAGTATGTAGCTAAAACTGTTGGTGTAGATCCTTATACTCAATCGACTTACTTTGAAGATATTGGTCACAATGGACAGAATGACGGAATAATTTCTATTGAATACGGAATTAGGGATGGAAAAATCAAAAATGGAGATCTTATTGTAATAGTATCAGCAGGGATTGGATGGGCGTGGAATGCTGGAGTTATTAGATGGGGTTCTTCGGATTAGGTGTACTCATTAATTAATTATTCTTATCATTTTTTCCAAAAAGAAAGCACAAGATCATTAAATTCATTAGGATGATCGAGTATGATTAAATGTCCTGCATCTGGAATGATTATTAATTCAGATTGTGGGAGCCATTCATGAATCATCTCACTTGCCCAAACTGGAGTAGTAATGTCTTTTTTTCCGACCAGAATTAAAGCCGGAATGTTAAGAGACTTTAAATTCTCACATATATTAAATCCTGCGGAAGCTGCTGTTGCTTGTAAACAGTCTTTTTTTGTCATATGATCTGTTACTAACTTGGCCACAAATTTTGCTATCTCATCATCATAGGGAATTAATCCTCTTACACTAATTCCTATAGCAAATTTTTCCAATTTACTACTATTGACACGTCCTAATACATCTGTAATTGCTTCTTGACTAATAAAACAGAAACTATCTGCTACTACCATTCTACTAACATGCGAGGGATTTTCAAGACCATAAACTAAAGCAATCATGCCTCCCAATGAATGTCCTACTAAGTATAGCTCTTCAGTCCAATTAATATGATTTATTAAACCCAACATATCATCGACATAATTTCGAATTGTAAATCGCTTCTTTGGTTTAGTGGATTTTCCGTGACCACGAAGATCAAACCTCAATACATGAAATTTAGACTCAAAGGCAGCAAGTTGAAATTTCCAGCAATCGCTATTTAAAAAGAGACCATGGATTAAGACCATTTTAGGTCCATTTTCATTTCCACTAATTTGATAGTAAATTTCTATGTTTTTTTCGGGAGAATAAAGGTTCATATAGTAAAATACTCCCTTTTTATTTAATAAATTTACCTTTCAAAAAATATGTTCAAATGATAATTTATCTATATGATTATGAGTTAGTGTAATTTTACAAAAATGTTTAGCTAATTTCTCACTTTGTCACTTAGAGTAATATTTATATAGATACCCCGTAAAATATAGATTAATTACAAATTTAATTACAAAATAAAAATTTAGGGTTAAAAATGAAAAAAACGAAGATAATATTACTGATTTTAATTACATTTTCAATAGCTTTTTCATTTACTCCAACAGTCACTCCGCAAGTTGGTACATATACCTTCCACGGGGCAGCTGGGAATGAGAAAATCTTAAAAGTTAATACAGTAAATAATGCAAGCTTAGAGGATCTCTTCGGTCCATCTTGGGTTAATGTTATAGAACTTTTTGGATCAGGAGCTGCTAATGTAGGTGCAAGAAAAAAATCTTTAGTAACTGGTGTAAATTTTAGCGATTCATGGAATACTGGTTTTTTTGGAGTATACGATGTTTGTACATATAATACTAGTAACTGGGATTGGACAACGGGAGCATTTAACGCTACACCTGATTCAATTGGAGATATTGTAACCAGTTTCTACGACCCAACAAATCTCACTACCTACATTAATGCTTTATATAGTTTCTGGTGGGCTACTGCTTATAATATATCCATGCACACAGCAGGAATGTATCTCGCTCAACTTCCGACCCCCGTATCACAGTATTTAGGCGCTTTAGTCTGGGAACCTAAATGGGGGAATGTAGGAAGTACAGTAGTTCACAATGCAGATGCTGGCGATTTCGCATTATTTGGAATATTTCAATATCTTGAAGATTGTACTGAAATTTGGTCTTATGATGCAACATATGGAGCATGGATTGGTTATAAAATACAAGATAACGAAACTAATACGATTTACGAATTTTCTATAGAATTACCTACTGGCGCTGAGATTCCGGGATTTGAACTTCCAGTATTACTGGGTGCTTCTATGGCTATGACGGTTGTTCTAATTTTCGTTATAATGAAAAAGAGAAAATAATCTTATATAATTTTTTTTTATTTCTAATTTTTAATTGATTGTAGTCAATTTACAGTTAATTTTTTTAATATCGTTTTTGATAAGATAAATACAAATATTTAGTGTTCTTCCTTTTTAGAAAAGAGCTTTCCCAATAAAGTTATCTTCCCATTAATTATCCCGCGCGAAAGGTACATGAAAGGGGTGTCAATGACCCCAAAGAACCATTTAGTCAGCAATTGACCCCAAATCATCATCCAAATAACGTCAAGAGGAATTTCACCTCCAAAAGCAATACTAATGAAGAGCAGGCTATCTAAAGCTAAAGTTGGCATATCGCTAAACACATTTCTTACCCCGAGTTTTTTGTCTTTCGTCCATTTTTTAAGCTTAGCGAATAAAGTAGCATCCAAATTTTCAGTTATAATCAATGAAATCCAAGAAGCAATCATTATTCGGATTGTTGCTCCATAAAAGTTTAACCAAAACTTTCTTTTAGCTAAATATACTAAAGTTTTAGTTTCTTTACCATTCCAGAATTAAAAAAGTTTTTCGTGCATTTAAATTGAATGTTATATACATCGACAAAACCAACCACGCGCGATCCTAGGTCAGAAAAATTAATTCGTTTCTTTTTACTCTTAAAGTTTAATATGATTCAATAGATTTCTTCTTTAATCGTGAGCGAAACATAATATTACAACTGCAAGACATATTATTAGCAAAATACTCAATATCAATATAAATAACTCACTATCAAGAAGGTTAAAATCGTCCCTCCATGGAAAATTTCCTTGATATTAATCGATATTATCTATCAAGCAATAAATTAGATTTATATTCAATACTTCATAAATTCGATTAAGAGAATTAAAAAGGCAGTTAGAATATGATATCCCTTGAACAAGACGATTCAGAGAAATCAAAATCTCTATTTTTCACAAAGAATACAGTAAGCCTGAAAGTTGCATTAACAGCTATTACTGCGGCTCTGTATGTCACATTAGGGTATGTTTTTCAACCTATAAGCTTTTTAGGCCTTCAATTTCGCGTTGCTGAATTAATCGTGGGAATGTGTATTCTTTTTCCCATTGAAGGATTGATTGGTAATGTAATCGGAGTTTTTTTCGTTAACCTAACCTCACCTTTGGGACCAATCGATTTAATTAGTTGCATTGTGAACGTACCAGCTCTCTATTGTATTGTTTTGTTCAGAGATAAAAAATTTCTGAAGTATCTGGGAGGTGTTCTTTACGCTATTATAATTTCTATCTATGTAGCGGTTGTATTAAATATCGCGTTTATGCTCCCTATCTGGTTGATGTTTGTTCAGGTACTAATTGCTGAAGTAATTCTCGCCTCATTAGGAATTTTCTTATTTGCCATTATTAGAATGAGATTAGAGCATAATACTTAAATTTTAATTCTCAAGATTTGTTTTCTAAATACTTATTCTTTTTTTTGCATAAACATTATTGATAGTTAAAGGTCTAAAAATAAGCATATTATTGGAGAGTGGTCTAGCATGAATCAAAAAGTTATAGACGGCTTAATTAAATTATTAACTAAATTTATTGAGCGAAAAACGGGCACTCTTTCTATTAAAGATCGTAGTAATGCTGAGTTAGTTCATTATTATTATGAAATTCTCCGATATTGGAATAAAATCAATTTCATTTTAAAGCGAAAGCTTAAATTTACTAATGAGCCACATGTTTCTAATAGTTCTAGTATTGCTAAGTATCTTATTGCTATTTATCGAATCGTATGGGAGAAGGAAAATGCTCTAAAAGTAGGTAATGAACTCAATTTCGTTCCTGCTGAATTAGATCGTATAAAGCCTCTCGATTTCTTTTCTTGGAAGCAAGCATTATTTGGAAAAAAAGAGATTGAAAGGTTAAGTTTAGAAATCGCAATTCCCACTTTTTCAATTAAAAAACTTGCAACTGTAATGGATTTAGAAACCATTAGAGCAAATATTAAACAAATGGATGGTAAGGAGGGTAATGAAACATTATTTTTTCGACTTAACGATTTAATATTTGATGAAAACCAACAAGGTTCATTAGATTTTATTTTGAAGGAGTTACAAGAACAAGGAATTAATGTTAAACGAGATACACATTTCTCAAAAGTTTTTTATACAGAATCAAAAAATAAAAAGAACATCCTTTTGAATAGATTGTATAAAGAAGGCAAACTCGTGATACATGATAAGGCTTCTTTTGCTGTAACCCACCTTTTAGATCCTCAACCAAACGAGCTGATATGTGATATGTGTGCTGCTCCTGGAATCAAAACTAGCATTATTGCTCAGTTATCTCAAAATCAGGCAAAAATAATAGCCAACGACTTTAGCAAACAGCGATTAAGTGTAACGAGACAGCTTTTAAGAAAGTTAAATGTATTAAACACTAATCTAATTAATTCAGATGGTATTAAATTACCCGTCAGATTTACCAACTTTTTCGATAAGATTTTATTAGATGCACCTTGTACTGGAAGTGGAACGTTTTCGACAAATCCCGAACTTAAATGGCGACAGAATGAGGGATTCCTACATCAAAATCTTGTGCTCCAAGAGAAGTTACTTAAAAACGCTATTAATTTATTAAGACCCTCTGGTATTCTCGTTTATTCTACATGTAGTCTTTATCCAGAGGAAGGGGAGCTGCAAGTATTAAAAATCTTAAACCATTTTAAGCCCATGGAGCTTCCAAAATGGTTTTCTCCTAGCTATGAGATAGACCACCAGCATATTCCTGGTACAGGAAGATTGTTTCCAGCAATCCACCAAACAAAAGGATTTTTTATCGCAAAATTCAAAAAAAAGTAATTATAATAATACTTAAGCAACTTTTTCCTAGGTGGAGTTAAAATACCCGGATCTAAATATTGGACTGTAGGACAAATTGATGCAACTGGGGTAAGAGGCCCCCATGAAAAGGAATTTGAAGATATTAGCAAAGCAAATTATCAACTTTTCGTTGATATCAACATGGATACTCTTATGAAGATAATTTCAGAGGATATTGGAGGCAAAATCGAAAATTTAGGTTTTAACGAAGATTGGACAATAACCTTAGAAATGTTTCCAGAAGTAAATATACATCTAGCTTTTACATATTTCGGAGATGAATTTGGAGATGATGTTACCGCAGAATTTAAATGCTACTTTTCAGGTGAAAGAGTACATTTAATCCCTGGTGAAGATAGCATTACTTACGTTGATATAGTTTTTGATTTTATGGAGAGAATGATTCAAAATAGAGAACCCTTTGAACAATCTTATGATAAAAAATCTGAATTAATGCAAAAGGTTTTAATTCAAAGAACCAAGCCATTTAGTTTACTGAAAGATAGTGATGTAAATGATTTAGCAGTATTTCTTGATGCTATAGTGTGGAAAACAGCTGATAAGTGGCAAATTAAAAAGGAAGTATTCCCAGGAGTATTTATTGAGTTAGAAATCGATGAAAATTGCAATCTTGATATAGATTACTCAGGCAGAGCACTTTCTAAAAAAATCGGGAGTTATCATATGGAATTCCTAGGGGTATTCTTAATCAATCATATTCTAAGATATATTACCCTAAATAATATCGATAAAGAGCTACCTGACATATGTTATATTATGTTTTCAAGGTATTATACCAAGTTGAACGACTGGAAACATAATTTAAGATAATTAAATCTTAATATTTAAAAAAAAGATAAAAAAAATTAATTAGCGGTCCATAAAACAGATCTTCCTTCTTTTCTCGCACGTTTTACTTGTAAGGAGCTTTCTAAATCGGACATTACTTTCCAAATTTGGGAATTGCTTAATTTGAAATACCTTCTTAACTCAGGCGTCGACATTTCTATGCCACTTAATAAATTTACGATTAATCTTTTCATTTCTTCGATCGTATCTTCATCAGAATTAATAGGTGTATCATCTTCTTCTCTAAGAGAATCCATTTCATGAGTTATTCTTGAAGCTACTTTATTTAATTGCTCAATATTTCTATCTATACCTTGTGGTTTCATGAATAAACAGCATAACTCAAGATCTTGAGGAAAAGCAACAATGTAGAATTTATCGTATAAAATTGCTCTTGGTTTCTTCCCCGCATTACCGCCTCTGAATGCTAGATAGAAATTCATGGCAAAATCATCTAGCTTCATCAAATTTGTTGGGCGACCATATTCTTTTTTCCATTTGAGGAAAGGACCATCAATCATATCAAAACCTATTAGAGCTGCTCCAAAAAGTTCGTTTTCGTTAAAGTTCATCTTCTTTTGACCTCCTTCTTAATACAACTTTGTTTAATTCTTTTCTAATAATATCTAATAATTTATTTCTCTCGCTTGGATTTATCGCCGTAAGTCCATAAGTTTTTACATGGAGTAATTTTTCTACGCGATCTGGACTCATTCTTCCATTATTCTTTGTTAAATCTTGTTTATTTGCTATAGCAATTATAGGACACTCTCGATCGACAAAATGTGTTGCGAACTTAATCAATTCTCGCGAGTTTAAAACATTTCGGGGCGTAGAATCAGTAACAATAAAAAGAACATCTGAACCTAATAGGTAATCTCTTGAATAAGATTTAAGATAGGCTCCCTGCCCGCCCATATCCCACACCTTCAAATGATAGTCGTCTAATTTAATCGTTTTTAAATCAAATCCATGTGTAGGAAAATAAAACTTACCAATCATATCCTTAGAGAGGAGCCTTAGCATCGTGGTTTTTCCAACGGCGGGTGAACCTATGAATGTAATCTTCATCAATTTTGAAATTTCAGAACTCAACATTTCTTTTGCAATTACGAAAAGAATATTTTTAAAGAAAAAAGGTCATATTTCTTACATATATCTCTGTAATATATAGATCATATACTACAAAGATAAGCTTCAAGATTCTAAAAAATAGCAGAGAATTGGATGTTATAGAAAAATATAAGTAAAATTATTGAAAATAAAGCAGGGATTATCAGACTGTATGTGAAAAGTCCTTGAGAAACTTTAATACATTTGAATAAAGTATTCATAATTACCTCAAAATAGCGAGGGTCGTTCCATATCTTTACATTTTCGACAATAGAATCGTGATAATAAAATTCCACATCTTCTAAATTGCTTTCTGCTTTAATTATTAGATTATCAATTTTTTCTAGAATCTTTTCTAATGTGATCTTGTCACCCAGAGGAGAATATCCACGAGCAGAGAACTGTCTTGCTACGGTGTGAGAATCTGAAGTCGTAATTTCTCCCCATTCGATTCCTCTATTTTGTAGCTTGTTTAAAACGAATGATCGAATATCAACATAAGCATTATTTGCATCAAAGTGAATAAACACCGTTTTTTGATTTGATACAATGTCTTTAAATAGGTGAACAACTATTCCACCCGTACCAATACCATCTCTTTCTGTATATTCCATCATTAGATCTTTGGCAACACCATATTGTACAACAATTTTCTTGTCATTCTTTTTAGCTTTATTGGAGACAAGAAATTTTTCTGAAACAGATATAAGGTCATTCGCTT
Source organism: Candidatus Nanopelagicaceae bacterium (assembly GCA_035530895.1). Classification (GTDB taxonomy): domain Archaea; phylum Asgardarchaeota; class Lokiarchaeia; order Sigyniarchaeales; family SOKP01; genus SOKP01. The sequence goes on along the minus strand of DATKTW010000082.1, from coordinate 12,170 downwards.
CTATCGATTTGTTTTTTATTAAAACTTCATCTCCCATAATAGAATTATGCGAATCTATTATGATAACCTCACGATAACCTTTAGCTTTTGCAATCTTTCTAATTTCGTTGCCAATTTCAGCTTGAATATCATCAGAAGGTAATGGATGTCTAGTTAAGAACATTATTGCTACATTATTCATATCTATACCAATTAACTTTGCAGAATTCGACATGCTTCTTGTTGTGGCATTAACTTCTTTTATCCATTCTACCTTATTATCTTCTTCTATATGCTTCACATCTCTCTTTATTTTACTCAAGATCTTTTCAAGTTCCTTCTGAGAAGTTAAATTCTGTGTGTGATCATTCGTAGTGTGATAAACTGTCGTACCTTGAATATTATTAAATATCTTGTAGATATGAGCCGGTAAATCTGAAGATCCACAAGTTTTAAAAGGTCCAAAATGAACATGCGGTACGACGAATAAACCTTTAAGTTTTTGTGAAGCCTTGCTTCTGATTGCTAAATACTGTATCAAAATATTGGTATTAACTCCTATTTTATCAAAAAATCCTTCGAGTAAACCATCATTACCTTCTGTTAACATCGATAATACGAAAGCTCTAATAAAAGGATATCCTCCTATACCAGTTGCTTGTCTGTATATATTACTCACGCGAACCATACTTCTTGCGTATGGGAGCGCAAATATAATAGCACAAATTGTAAAGAAAAGGATTGCTCTGAAGAAAAAAAGAAAAGAAAGTTGAGACGCGAAAATACTATAGAATGTTATTTCAATTACCGGCTGTATAAATGCTAAAATGAAATTCCCATATTTACCAACTGTAGTAAACGAAAAATATACAACATATGCGAAGATATAGGAAATTATAGTACCCAATATGAGAAATACTTCTTGAAACGTGACATTTCTAAGGAAGATTGTAATAGTTTGTCCAATTAAAAGTGACAAACCCATTATTCCAGTAAAAAAAGCATTCATCTGAAAAGACCATCCCTTCGGGGGCCTAGCAAGTAGTGGAGAGCGTTTTGAGTAGAAAATTATCGATATTAAGACACCTCCTCCAGAGGTCAAATAAAATGTTAGTAACACATTCGAAAGGTAAAAAAAGTTCCAAATATTCGTGTAAAGTGAATTCAGTATAAACGATAAAACAGCAAGAATAGCAGGTACACTAAAAAGGAGAACATAAGCTGATTTCTTAGATGAAAAATAATCTATATAAGATATTATTCCTGGAATATGGCGTGTTGGGGGTTGTTGTGCGTACATAACAAGTATTAAAAGAATTATTATTTCTTATGTTAATTTTTTACATACCTACTAGTAAATTAAAGAATAAACCTTTAAATTATATTTTTTTTAACAAATTATAAATAATTAAGAGAATAATTAAAATTATGTCGGATGGGTATCCAAGACCGAAAAGCGTTTCAAATAAACGGTTTAAGGAAGTCATCTCTGAAGGATTTTATTTATTTAAAAAAAGCTGGACTCAACTTATCATACCGTTAGGTTTAATTTTTATAGTTTCGTTAATAATTAAAAATTTATTAGTTGCTGATTTGAACTGGCAATTAAACCTCATAACTCCCGAATTTGATGCTATTATACTGAAAGATCCATTGACCCTCACTAACGACGATCTTAACGTCATGGTTGAATGCTTGACTTTACTTCTCAGTATTGGGTTTTTCAATAATTTAACATCATCTATCTTTGATGTATTTGCTATTTGTCTAGTAAGCAATTATTTGTTCACTAAATTCTCTGGTAGTCCTTCGAACTTTTATACTGAATTAAAAAACGCACTTAATGGGAGATTATTGCTTGTTGTTCTATTATTAGGTGTAGGATTACCATTAGGGTCTTTTCTTATTATTCCAAGTATTATCATTTTTGTGTATTATATTTTTTATGTTTTTACATACCATTCAGAAGAAGGAATTAACCCTGTAAAAGAAGCTCGAGAAGTAGCAAGGGGGGCATTTTGGAAGATAATTGGTATTTTTATACTTAGCAATTTAGTTGTTTTTAGTTGCAATGGTATCTTCCATTTTTTTGCTAATCCTTTCTTACTCCAAATTAATGATTCTTCATGGTACAATCCATCCACGAGAAATTACGGTTTAATCATACTATATGATCTATTTTATAATTTACCTGCATTCTTACTTGCTCCTTTATTTGTCTGTTTATTAACTTCTCTGTATGTTTCCCTAAAAAATAGTAGAGAGCAACAAATTCAATATCAATCGCCCTATGAACAACCATCACAAATATATGAATCATCTAGTACTGAGGTTTCTAAAAATATAATATCCGGTATGTATTGTCCTTTCTGTGGGAAATTCATGAAAGTAAGAATCAAGTTCTGCCCCCACTGTGGAGAAAAATTAGATTTTGAGGTATAACAATGGCAAAGGTGAAACAAAATGAATATTAATATAAGTCAGAAATTTGAGTTAAATCCAGATGATTTAAACGATCCAATTGTTTTGATTGGTTGGCCAGGGATTGCTTTGGTGGCAAAACTAGCGATAACTTCGATTAAAGATTCGATTGAAGCCAAAGAATTCTTGGACATTGAATATTTCGATTTTCCCCCAAAATCAAATGTTGAAAAGGGTAAATTGGAGATTCCATCCGCAAAAGTCTATTATAAGTCAAGAAAACAGGAAAATAAGCCTGATCTCTTTATTTTATCAGCTAACTATCAACCTCAGACTTCAAAAGGAGTATTTGAGTTTTCTCAGAAATTCTGTGAAGAAATGGATAAAATTACAAATAGTAAGATCAAAATGTATATCAGTGCTGGTGCAATGGTAATAGAAAGAGTAAGAGATAAGCCATTAATACACATTTGTGGAACAGATGAGAAAATAATCGAATCATTCTTAAAATTTAAAGACACTACGTTAATGGAGGGCGGTGTGATCGCTGGAGCAAATGGGATCTTACCCGCATGGGCAGGACAAAAAGGATTTGCTCCGGGAGTGTGCTTATTAGCAGAAACATTACCATTACCTATGATGACGTTAGATCCTCGGGCCTCTAAGGCATTGGTTGTATTATTAATGGAATATTTTAATATTGAAATGAACTTCGATGAGTTAAACAAACAGATCGAAGAAATGGAACAAGCTATCGATTCTTACAAGAAGCAAGCAAATCAATTTATGAAAGGTCCTCAAGATGAGCGCGGGCCTGATTCTTACTTTCGATAAGAATTTCGTTAAAAATTGTATTCTTTATTAAATCGCTTGAACGGCGTTTATTTAAGCTTTAAACCAACAAAAGTTAATAATTTATATTGTTATCAATTTTAATAACTAATAAAACTATTAGTATTGACTTAATTAAAGTGAAATTTATATGAAATTCTTTAAATTATTTGAACCTCTTGAAATTGGCAATATAACAATTTCAAATCGCATAGTTATGCCCGCAATAAATCTCAATATGGCTAGTGATGGATATATCGATCAAAAGTTAATTGATTTTTATATTGAAAGAGCAAAGGGTGGTGCTGGAATGCTTATTATCGGAGGATGTTATGTAGATCTTTATGCAAAAGGGCATCCAATGATGATTTCTATTGAAAGTGATGACTATATACCAACTTTAACCAAATTAACACAAGCGGTCCATGATGCGAGGGATGATGTAAAGATTTGTGCTCAAATGTATCATGGTGGAGCATATACTTATCCTCTAGTAATTGGTAAAGCGCCAATTGCTCCATCGGCAGTATATAGTAAATTTAGTAAAACCACTCCAAGAGAAATGACTCTTGAAGACATTAAAAGTGAGCAACAAGCATTTGCTGATGCTGGTTTACGTGCTAAAAAAGCAGGATTCGATGCTGTTGAAGTTTGTGCCAATGCTGGCTACTTAATGACACAATTTATTTCTCCAAAAACCAACAAACGGACTGATAAATATGGAGGCGATCTTGAAAACCGTCTAAGATTCCCTATAGAAACATTGGAGTTAATGAAATCTAAGCTAGGAGATATCCCTCTTGGTTATAGGATTTCCGGGGATGATTTTGTACCTGGAAGTAACACTTATAAAGAAAAGGCTGTTATTGCTGAAAGACTATCTAAGTATCTAGATTATCTCAATGTAACTGGAGGGTGGCATGAAACAAAAACCCCTCAGACAACAATGGATGTTCCAGAGGGATGTTATTCATATTTGGCAGAAAATATTAAGAATCATGTTTCTATACCTATATTTTCTTCCAATAGAATAAACACACCTGAATTGGCTGAGCAGATTTTAATGGCTGGAAAAGCTGATGCCATATGCATGGGTCGAACTTTAATCGCGGATCCCTACCTCCCTGAAAAGGCAAGAAAAGGTGAAATAAGGGATATCATGAATTGTATCGGTTGCAATCAAGGATGTTTTGATGCCATCTTTAATATGCTATCAGTAACATGTTTAAGAAATGCTAGAGCCGGAAAAGAAGCTAAGACAGAGTTAAAACCAATTGAGATCAAGAAAAAAATTATGATAATTGGAGCTGGTCCAGCAGGATTAGAAGCTGCGCGTGTTGCGGCTATGAGAGGTCATGAGGTGCATTTATATGAAAAAGATGATAAAATAGGTGGGCTATTAAATATAATCTGGATACCGCCAGGAAGGAATGAATTTAAGAGGATAATTGAAAATTATACTTACTGGATTCAGAAATATAATATTAATGTACACCTGCAACAAGAAATAACAAGTGAAAAAGTTAAAGAAATAAATCCTGATATTGTATTAGTGGCAACTGGTTCCACTCCAATTAAACCCCCTATTACGGGAATTGAAAGAGATAATGTATTTTGGGCAAACGATGTATTTAACGGTGATGCTCCAGTAGGGAAAAACAATGTAATCATTGGTGGGGGTGCTACAGGAATAGAATTAGCAATTTACATAGCAAAATACGGATCATTGGATATTGATTCGTTAAATTTTCTCACACAATATAAAGCACTAGAGCCAGAAGTAGCATTGAAAATGATGCATGATGGAAGGAATAAAGTAACTGTTTTAGAACAATTACCAAAATTAGGATCTGCATTAGGTAAGACTACTAAATGGGTTCTATTGGATAAATGTGATTATCTTGGAGTGAAAAAACTTACCAGTGTAAAAGTAACTGAAATAGGTAAGGATTATGTATCTTACATTGATGCTAGCGATACCGAACAACAAATTAACGATGTGGATTATGTGTATCATGCCACAGGTGTTAAATCGAATGATTCTCTATTTAATGAAATAAAAACTTTAAAAATTCCTGTCGAAAAACTAGGGGACGCTAAAAAACCGCAGACCGTGATGGAAGCCATTAGTCGGGGTTATACTCTCGGTAATCGAATATAAATTACTTTAATCAACTATTAATTTTCATTTTATATTTTTATGATAAGACATAATATTTCAAGTAAACATGCAAGATCTCGATTCTGATAAAACCAGCGAAACAAATGATAAAATAGAATACTCCATCTCAAGTAATCTAAAAGGATTGAATGAGCAATCAAGAAATTATATTAAAGATATTGTGGTTTTAATTAATAAGGAAATAGGAATTAATAAAATTGTATCCCTTCTTTTGTTTGGGAGTCAACAAGTAGATAAGGAAAACACGGTTATATCTGATTGTGATCTCCTCTTTATTTTTAAAAATCGGGTTTCAAATAGACATTTAAAGGAGATAGAGAGATACTTTATTGCATTAGAAATAAAACATAAATTTAAGGAACCAACTTCAAAACTATTTCGTGAGGTTCTTGGAGTAATTCAGCACTCAACGGGAATGTTCGTGAGTCATTTTTTAACAAAACAAAAATTCTGGGAAGAAGCATTATTTTACAAAATCTTTCGAGTAAACCGTTTTTTCTCAGCGTTATTTGCACCGCGAAATATCGTTTTAGGGAATGTAATTCAAAATAGCACGATTTTATATGGAGAAGATCTCAGAAATTCTATTAGACATAAAATCAAAATTTCCGTCCGCGAGATTTTTAGAAGTATGGTTATGAATCTTTTTATATCGTTTTTTGCGCTATTGTTAGGGCCTAGAAAAGAACTGAACTCAATAAAATATCAGTTAGAAGCAATTAAATGGTCATTAAAAGCTTCAAACTATTATTGTTATGAAGATTCAGAGTTACTGGACAAAATTGTTAAGAGATTTATTTCTTTTGAAACCCCCAAGCAAAAAGTAAAAGCTGAACGTTTTTATTCAAAATTTCTTGAATTAAGAAAGAATCCTATCAACGATCTGAAATTTATGATCTTTTCCCCAATTAGAATTTTAAGGATACATATTAAAGCGATAATCTTTAGAAAACTTACAAAAAGAAAGGTAATCCAGAAAAGCTTTCTTCCTAAAGACCAAATAATAGATAGGCATAGTTTTCCATTAACTTATTAAGAAACCAAAAACAAGAAAAAGACTCTATTAGAATCTATTAGAAAAAGTAATCTTAAAAATTAAATTTATTAAAAAATTAGAATTCAATATAAAGTATATTTTTATATTGTTAGATGTATACTAGTTAATAGAACTAAATATAAATAAAGATTCACGAAGATCCTTACAGTAAAATGGAAAGAGAAAATATTGACATAAAGGAATTATTTCTCGATATTTTAGCCATAGTCAAGTTTGAACTTCGTTTCTATAAGGATAAAGAAAGCCCAATGTTTACTCGTATAGTCAAAACAAGAGTTTTCCAACAGAAACTTCAAAAATTGAAAGATTTTGTTAATGCTTATTTTGAAATCATGTATTCTGACGATAGTCCGATAAGCCAGGCTGCTCTTCAAACTCAATTAGATAATCTTGCTCTCATTACTAATTATTATAACGACCTTAGTGGATTCTATAAGGATCAAACAAAAACTCTTATTACGAAAGATAAACTTCAAAGCCTGATTGAATACAGTCACATCGAAATACTCTTTTTAGTTTTTACTAATATCTTAGACTATGAACATTATAAAAGCAGCTTAATATTCCCACGCGATAAAAATAAGGAAAAACTCTTAAAACAATTTCTAAACAGAATTGCTAGTAGTGACATAAAGGAAGTCGAGGACTTGGTTGATCTTGAACAAGCTATTGATACTTTCATAGAAAATATTGAAGTTGAATTATAGCCTAATATTTCTGTATCTCAATTTACTGATTTTGCTAATCCTTTGAAGAAAGTAACAAATAACTCTTTTCTTGTAATTAATCCCATCTATATAATTTTTGAACCAAACTAATTTTCAATAAAATTCACTTTTCTCTTGTGACAAATAGTCAAAAACACTTTTATACTCGAATTAGCATATATCAGTTGGTTTGATAATAAAGAGTTACATAATTTCGGGAGCATAAATTAATGTAACTCATAAATTCTCATATGGGTAAGGGAATAAATTTAAAATGGATTGTGTAGCTAATATCTTAGATTTTTATAATAGGAAATCTAAAGAAATGGAGGATGACCTATCTAATTTCAATAAAGTGTGGCTCAGCAATCTCCTTATTAGAATCATGAAGAACTTCAACAAACATAAAAACAACGATTTAGAACTCCAAAACTGTCTTATATTGCTTGTGAATTTATTCTCAAATAATGATACTCCTGATTTTTATAATAAGAAAGGAATCGACACACGCGAGTTAATAAATAGCGATAAGTCACTTTTCACTGAAACATTAAAATCAGAATTTCTCAATAATTAGAGATAATGATATCTTGTTTAAATTAAAATACCTTCAACTCTAGCTCTTTTAATTTATCGTACTCATTAAAGATTGCATCAATTTCTTTAAGGATTTCCATAATAATGTCCTTTGTTCTTCGATCTTGGCCGAAAGTATCCACAATTACATCATAAAGATTAACATGGTATTCATATGTCAATTCTGAGATTTTTTTTAAATCCCTTTCCGTTATCCCCTTCTCTTCCAATTTTTTCAAAACTCCTTCAATCCCGTTTTTTAAATTATTCGTTGCTGCTAATGAATTAGATGTTTTTTCTAGTAGCTCCCGCTCTCTTTCATTTACAAATTTATCTTCTTCTGATAATTCGGCGGTTTCAGTTATGATTTCCAAACGTTCATTCAATAAATTTCTAACTCTATAGTAAATTTTTATAGCATCCTGTATTTTTCCTTTACTTTTAATCAGATCATTATTCCTTAATAATCGAGCTTCAATTATTTTCAAATATGCATCTTCATATAGAATTTGAAGGTCCCCAAAAGTGCTTCTCTCTCCTTCAGATATTTTTAGAATAATCTGTCTTAAATCTTCGTTAAGCATATCAATTTCTTTTGCAGATAAATCCTCTACACTAAGAATTTTGAATATTTGATTCGCCATGAATTTTATTGAGTTTGCTTTAACATTTAATTTACGAGCTCTTTTCTCGATCTCGGTTATACTCCTATATTCTCCTTCTTTTTCGCAGGAATCGAATATTATTATTGCTTCATTAAGCAACTTATTAAACTTTAATTGATCGGTTAGCATGTAATATTTTGAATCTTGCACTTTTTGGATAGCTCTGTCCATCTGTATTTCTAATTCGAAAATGTAATCAATTAAATTTACTTGTTTCCTTTCAGAGAGAATTCTGGATTTATCATCCATATCTTTCACTACTGATTTACTTGCTAGATACCATAATAAAGCTGAAGGCACCCAAAAGAATACCGCAAAGAGCATCATATTAATTACGCTCCCCAAAAAAGTTATTAAAGTAAACGATAAAAGTAGCGTAACTCCTTTGCCTACTTGTTCTGCGAGACTAAAAAAGGAGGTAGATGTGCCTTTGTGCTCAGGGAGATTAACATCCATCATAACTGCACTTTTATTTGAAACCCAACCAGTACTTAACACTGCTCCAATAAAACCAAAAATAAAATAATAAATATAACTTGGAGAAACTTTAAAAATCTCTATAATTGTTAAAATTATATATGATACCATTTCTCCGGGAGGGATTGGAATTGGATAACTTAAATTAGTAACTACTTCACTGCTAATAGGCTGTATAGAAAATATCATTAAAAGAACGAATGGAATACTGAATGCCATACAAGCTGTTGCTAATCGAGTTCGGTTTTTTTTGTTTTTTCGAAATAAAATATCTCCTACGAAGGACATGATTGCATTTCCCAATAAATAGCCTACCCCTAAAAGACCTGCAAATATCGCAGCCGTTTGAAGCCTAATTTCGTTAGGTAATACAGTGAAATAATGAGTTGAAAGCATAGAAGTCATAAAGTAAACGAAAAGCGTTCCAGGGATTATTGCGAAAAAGCCTTGTATGATTAAATATTTATTAGTCTTCTTTTTTATTATAAGGGATAAATCTTTTTTGGAGATTTTATAACTATATTCTAAATTCAAATCAACCATATCTAATAACTCATTTTCGCTGGCTCCGCGTTGGGGTATTTTAACAAAAAATAATATAACAATGATTCCAGTACTGATTCCAGATAATAAAAAAAAGGGAAATCTCCAACCTAATATCGGTCCTATAAAGGAAGACAATCCCTGACCAACACCATTAGAAATTGAACTTAGGACTGCAAGTGTCCCAAACCAACCAGATCTTTCATCAGGTGGGATAGCATCTGAAATTATGGAGTAACCTACAGGTATAACACATCCTAACCCGATTCCACTAGCCATCCTTGATATCATTAAAATTATGAAATTTGTAGAGAACCCCGTTAATATCATTCCAAATGTCCATGAGAACGCACCAGCGATAATTACTTTTGTTCTATCAATTCTATCAGTATAGTATCCCCAAATTAAAGCGAAAGTAGCACTCGTTAATAAGAAGAAAGAATCTGGAATCGCTATTAATGCTTCAGGGATGTTAAATTCTATTCGAATTACCCCATAACTCGGAATTAACATATTTGCGCATGCTATTGACACAAATAATAACAGCATGACTAAAATAATTGGAGTTAAGTCCTTTACTTTTACTCTTGTAAGTTTTAAGCGTGGTATAGAAATAACCAATAAAACATTATTATATTAAATATAAAATAGCGTTAGGGATTTAAAAAAGCTTTCAGAGGTTAAATTTTAACCAAAAAAGACCTCGAAAAAAAATATATTATAAGAATTTTATTTCATTGCATATTTTAATGTTTTTTCTACATGTATTTCTATAGTATCAAGTAATTTAGTGTTAGAATCATTTTTGTGAAGTATCAGCGGTAGTTCAGTACACCCCAAAATTACGCCGTCTACTTTATAATTATGGATAATACTCAACAACTTCTGTTTACTCTCGTTTTTAAATTTCCCAATAACTAATTCGTCAAAAATGATTTTATCAATCAAATCTTGTTCGAAATCCACAGGAGTTATCACTTGCATATTAGAGTTTTCGAAGATTCGTTGGTAAAAAGAAGATTGCATTGTAAATTTAATACCAATTAATAGGAGTTTATTTAATCTCATTTCTAGTGCTTTTTCTGCCGTAGCCTCGACTATACTTAGTATTGGCAAATTTGCTTTTTGAATTAAATCATCGTAAACTGCGTGGGGGGAATTTGCTGCCATGATTATGAAATCAGCCCCTCCATTTTGTAAAGAATTAATACCACTCATTAAGTATTCTACATATTTTGGTTTATCATTACCTAATTCATAATCGATAACTTTTTGAAAATTTAGACTATATATTAGAATTTCTGGGTAGTTGTAATCATTATATTCATCAAAATATTTTTGAAGGAGTAAATCGTAATATCTTATTGTTGATTCGTATGACATACCACCTAAAATACCAATTTTTTTCATTTTACTTAAACCTCTTTTCCCATTCATGTCTCATTACGATTTGTTTTGAATTTTTTAAGTGATCAGTAGCTAATATTCCATTTAGGTGATCAATTTCATGTTGAATCAGTTCAGAAAGATCATCACTAAATGTTTCAATTTTGGTAATTCCCTTTTTATCTAAGTATTTTACCTTTATTTCTTTAAATCTTTCAATTTTAATAAAGAAAGCAACATTAAAACAAAAGCAACTATCCCATACTTCGATGGTTTCTCTACTTTTTGACAAAATCTTAGGATTCACCATAACAAATGAGCGATCAGGCAAGTTAAAAAAGAGAACGTCTTTCATCCAACCAATTTGTGGAGCAGCTATAGCTCTACCAATCTTTCTTGTTTTTTGTAGATCGAGTAAAGTATCCTTTAAATCCTCTAAATTTACTTCGTACTCATCATTAAACCGCTTTACTTCAGTTGATTTTACTCTTAATTGTGAATTCCCTAGTAGTAAAATTTCTCTTAGTGGCATATTAATTTCAAATACAATAATTATTAATAATTTTCAGATCGCATTTATTTAATTCATAGCATCATAGTATCATAAATTTTAGATCGTGAAATCCCGATTTCACGAAAAACTTTCTTTATTATTTAAAACTCTTTTAAAGCATAAAAAAAGTGGAGCTGGGGGGAATTGAACCCCCGGCCTTTCGCATGCCAAGCGAACGATCTTTAGAGCAAAACTACTTTTGTTAGTTTCGATCCACTAATCCACAGCCCCTTATGAATGCTTACTTAAATCTGTAATTTTCAGACATATTAAAGATTATTAGCTGTAGATTTAAAAATAATGTATTTCTAAAAAAAATTATGGTTTTTTAACTATTAAAGTTAGAAATAAATAACTAATTTAATTCTTGAAGATTATGAAAAATCTTTGGAGCAAAACTAATTTTATACTGATTAGTCTTTTGTTAATCAGTTCCGTAGTTAGCCCTGTATTGGGTACTGGTATAATTTTTAATGAAAATCATTCTTATCTTTATCATTTAGAATCGAACACTAATGAATTATCTATTTCCGATTTTAACCGAGCAACCAATCATGTAGATGATTCAAATCCTCTTAAAAATAACCAAGATATTATCTTTGACGATCTATTAATTAAAGAATTAGCAACGCAGGAGCAGAATGGGGTTACCGAAATAAAAACTATAATGCTTTTTGAGGAAACAACTTCAAAATCGGAAAGAATCGAATTCATAGATAATGTGCTCGAAGAATATGTAATTTTAGATAATTACGATATCATTCCGGCTGTTTATCTTAAATGCCAACCAAGT
>DATKTW010000081.1:0-11211 GCA_035530895.1 Candidatus Nanopelagicaceae bacterium | reverse complement strand
CTAATAAATTCATCTAAAAATTCATCCCATGCACTACGATGTGAAACCAACATTTAATTTCCCCTAAAATATACTAAACATATTAGAAATTCATTTATGTTATAAATTTTTATATGTCAATGTTAATTGACTCTATTCGATTTGAGTTAGATTTAAATATGCAATTAAATATATTTACCTTGGAACTAAACGAAAAAATTAATATAAATAATAGGAGGGAGATAATTTGAAGCTTCCATTGAAATTTGAGAATAAAAGAAAAGGATTGGAATTTATATCTGAGAAAACCCGTTATAAAATTCTGCTCACACTATTAGCAAGCGAAGTACCCCTGTCTTTCAGTCAATTAAAAGAACTTTTACCATCAATTCCAGAGAACAACTTAAATTACCATATTAAAATCTTAAAAGAGAATGATTTCGTAAAAAATAAAAAGGTTTCAGAATATAAACGCTCAGAACCAAGGTCATTCTATTCCCTAAGTGAACGTTCTTATGAACTGCTTAAAGATTTAGGATTAACTGATGTGAAGGAGGAATTGACAGCAATTCTTGAACAGAGCCAGAACAAACAATAGATTATTAATGAACGACCTATTCTAATCTTTCTATTTTAAAATATACAGGTCGAAACCAGTCAGAACAACTAGTAATTGCCACCCCTTGTTCTTTCATTCCAAGAATATTGCCCCCCGAAGCAATTAGGTTGATATCATTTCGAATATCTGCCCAAGCCCAATCGCAAAAGTCTGTAGGAACAGAGGCTAAATTTGGATCAATAATAAATTCTTGACCAACTTCAAATTTTTCACAAGGACCCATTTCTTTAAATTCCTCCACCACATATTGGCTAATTAAATCTTTATTATGCGTTCTTTTAATAATAGTAATTTTACAATTTGGTAATTTCATTCTCAATCACCTTTTTAGGATGAAATAATTTATTTTTTATTGTTTATAATTTTTTCAGGTATATGGACTGCAAATGAACACTCTAGATCACCATACAAACCCGTTTTAATGGGGTCAACTATTATGGATTGTTCAAAAATTTGATCCCAATATAGTTTGTACCAACCTGCACTACAGTGACAGAAGTTTTTTAAGATTTCATTATCAGTTCCCTCTTTCAAAGCACCTCGAATCCAAGGACAGTAACAAAGATAAAATTTCTCCATTTTCTTATCCTTTGCAGTTAAAAACTTCTTGGTTTGATAGGGAACTTTGCTGGTGTAAATGGTATTTCCTTTTCTTATTCCTACTAACATTTGGTTATTTCTCACAAATTCGATTACCTCATCATCCACGATCTGAGCAAATTCTAATGTTCCTTCATCTCGATGCTTCTCAAGCCTTTCTATTAAATCGTGGTGTTTCTTTAGTAAAAATCCATCAATTCCTAATTCGGCGAGAATTTTTTTATCTCCTTCAATATCATCAGGGGGACGACCGTGAAGGCAAGGTGAAAGAAGTGCGATAGTATCTTCTTTTCCAAGATTATCTTCCAATCTTTTCATGATGTTTTTGGTAAAATTCGGTTTTTTTTCTGGATGCACTCCTAAAGGAGGAATAACTAAACCTCTAAAAATTTCATTCCTCATTTGCTCTCCATGAATTTCAGCTATTCTTGAAAACAATGTATCCATTGCATTATAAGATTCAACAATATCTATAGTTTCAGTAATAAAATCGTACTTCTTGGAATAATTAGCATAACTCAAAATGGCTCTTAAAAAATCAAGAACAGAATCTTGATTAATAGAGACTAAATATTCAGTATAATCAACGAGTTTTTTGGGATTAACTGAGTCGAGACTTAGGTTTTCTTTCTTGAGAAAATTTTCATAATCTCTCAGCTTTGAAAGAAAGTTTTTTATTATACTATTATCAATTTCATTCTCTTCTAAAAATATTTGAAAATTCCTTTCATTCATTTTCTAAATATATCTTTGTATCTTAATATCTTTTATTTTTAAAATGCAATTTGTAATTATTAAAATAATTCATCTAGAGAAATTGAATTTATGAAAGCTATCGATTATGCTTTCCAAAAATCTCCTACAAGACAAATGAAAAAATTCAAGGATTTACTAAGTAGAAAAATTTCAAATTCCTTTTTAAATAGATTTAGCCAGTTTAGTCCAGTGGGAGGTTAAGAATTTCTAAATTATAAACAATTAAGTAATAAAGAATAATTCTATTATTTTATAAAATATACAAAAGTTGGATTTAACATGGCTATTAAGAAAGGTGATATCATCAAAGTTGAATATGAAGGGAGATTAGAAGACAGAACCATATTCGATAGCACGGAGCTTCAAGGAGGGGAACCGTTAAAATTTGAAGTTGGCACTAGAATGTTGATTCCTGGATTTGATGATTCTGTTATTGGTAAAGAAGTAGGGGACTCGTATGAGATTACATTAAGCGCTTCTGAAGCTTATGGTGTGATTGATCCCTTATTAGTTCAAACTGTTAGCATAGATCAACTGCCAGAAGATTTGGATCCTGAACCCGGAATGATGCTCGGAGTTGGTGACGCTAACGGGACTCACTCAATGGCTTGGGTTAAAGAAGTAGATGAAGAGTTTATAAAAATTGATATGAACCACCCACTTGCGGGAAAAACGCTTCATTTCAATATAAAAATTTTAGAAACAGGTTGTGAACCAGACCCACTGGATGCTCATGAATGCGGTTGTGGTTGCGAGCATCAATAAGTATATTCTGGTTTATTCTTTATAAATAGATTTTTATTATTATTATTGAATTCCTATTAAATAATTCAATTTATTTATTTTAGATTATTCTTAGAAATAGAAATGAGCTATAAATTTACAAAAGAGGAATTAGAAGAACTTTTAATTGATTATAATAAAATTGCGTTAAAAGAACAGAATCTCGATATACCATCTCAAGTCTGTATTTGGGATGAAACATTGAGGGATGGCGAACAAAGTCCCACTGTTTATCTTACACTTGATGAAAAAATCCATTTAGCAAAATTAATGGATGAAATTGGAGTAAAATTAATTGCCGTTGGTTTTCCTGCGGTATCCAAAACGGAAAAAAAAATCGTTAAAACTCTCGTTAGTGAAAACTTGGAAAGAGCAACTATCCTCGGAATAGCTCGACCAAAAAAGGAAGATATCAACGCATGTATAGAAGCAGACCTTAAAGAAATTGTAATTTTTATGCCTATATCTCCAATATTTAGGAAGACATTGAAACAAAAACCTGAAGAGCAGTTAGAAATGATAACTGAAGCAATTCATTACGCAATTGATAACGGCTTCAAAGTAAATTGGGTTTCTGAAGACGGAACACGGTGTGATTTCAATCATTTGAAAAATGTGTTTCAAACGGCGATTGAAGCAGGCTCTGAAAGAATTGTGCTTGGCGATACTGTTGGCGTCTTAACTCCATATTCTACTTCTTACTTGTACAAGCGTATTAAAAAAGAGGTGGTGAACCCTCTCAAGAAAAAAATCCCAATGGGTATTCACACACACAATGATTTTGGTTTGGCTGTTGCGAATACGATTACGGGAGTAATTGAAGGATGTACTTATCCTCATACATGTATTAATGGATACGGAGAAAGAGCGGGAAACGCCGCTTTAGAAGAAGTAGTTACTATTTTAGAGCGAATCGGGATAAATACTGGTATTGATTTGAAAAGATTACCAGAATTAAGCGAAGTCTGTGAGAAATACTTCAACCAACCTTTAGCTTTGAATAAACCAATAGTTGGAGAACATGCATTCTCTCATGAAAGTGGTCTTCATATAGCCGCAATTTTAGCACATCCTTTAACATATGAGCCGATTAATCCACATATGGTAGGAAGAAGAAGAAAATTCTATCTTGGGAAATTTTCAGGCTCCAAATCGATTTTACACGCTCTTCAAAAAAAAATTAAAATCTTGGATTTAGATATTCCAGATGCAATTATAAAGCAAATCGTATCTGAAGTGAAAAAAAAACACGAGGAAACTTCCAAAAAGGACATTAGAAAATCCTTTAATTTGATAAAGCAGGAATTAAAGAAAATTTCAAGGGGCGTTGGAGATAAAGAATTCTTCGAAATTGTAAATAAATACGCCCAACCGTATGTTCCTGACGATTTTAAACCTAAAAATAAAGAGATTTGAATTGTGTCCTTTATTCTAATTATTTTAATTTTTTATCAATTTCGTCGATCTTGTTTTGAGTTGTAATCAAATCACTTTTAAGTTGACTAGCGCGTTTCTCGAAAGATTTTTCGTCCATCTGTCCAGAATCATGCTTTTTTTCTATGAAATCAAGTAAGGTTCGAACCGAATTGAGTTTACTTTCCAATGCTTTCTTTTCAGTAACTAGATCTCTCTTTTTAATTTTTCCAGTAACTGTTGCTTTTGGAACAGGTTTTAGTTTATTTGTATCATCGATTTTAGGTAATCCAATAAAATCTCCTTCATCTTTAAATTTTAAACTTTCTGGCTTTGGTGGTAAATCTGTTAGGACATCATTAGTTTCTAGAAGTTCATCGAAAACATTAGATTTTGAGTCATCTGTTACTT
This sequence comes from Candidatus Nanopelagicaceae bacterium, assembly GCA_035530895.1. Taxonomy (GTDB): domain Archaea; phylum Asgardarchaeota; class Lokiarchaeia; order Sigyniarchaeales; family SOKP01; genus SOKP01. Next base: position 6,650 of record DATKTW010000081.1, on the reverse strand, counting down.
TTTTTTCTATGCTTTTTGCATTTTCTGGGGGATTACTATGCTCAAATATTACTTTTTCTGATGCTATAGTTGTTTTGATAAGTTTATCAATTGTGGTTTTAATCATATCGATTTGATTTTGAAAAATTTTTAATAATTCTACTAACTCGCTCTTTTTTGAAATTTTCATCGAAAAATCGATATCGACTTTTCTCTTTTCGATCAATGACGATTGAGGCGTTTCTGAAGTGTAATTCAATGGATCAATTTCAGATGCTTGTTTTCGGGTAACTATCTCGGGGACCGCTCCACTCGTATGTAATTCCATTCGATAATCAGAGATCAACCATGAAAAGATATTATATGCCAAATTTGGATGTTCGTCATTACTAAAGCCTCCTCCTACACGATCTCTAAATAATTCATAACTACCAATAGCACATATTCTTCCTTTATCGGGTTCAGAAACACAGACTAAAGGGGAAGAGAAAGGCTCCGAAGTCTCATTTGATGAAATTATTGATATAGAATTCCCTAAAACGCTTAGCGAACAGCCTGATCTATAACAAATTGAACTAATACTATTTGTAATTGGGTGTGGAGGTATGAAGGAAGTAATTATTGGCGTGTTTTCCATACCTAGATTATAAGTTTCATCTAAAACTTGGTCGTTTTCAAAAACTATTCCAAAGATTTGACTTAATTCACTTAAATTACTGTTTCTACCTCTATCTCCACCTGCGTGTGAAAGAAGTAATAGTCCCCCACCATCATTTCTTACCCAACTATTAATTTCAGTTATTTCCATCGATGTAATTTTTGCAAAATCGGGACATACAAACACTAAAATATCAAAAGGTTTAAGGGAATTTTGAGTAATTGGAGTTTCCAGGAAATTGTAGCACATAAAATCGTTTGCGTTTAAAAAATCTCGTAATTCTGTGAGATTCTCGTCGATCTTACCTCTGGGTTTATGTGCTACATCAAAAGCGATTTTATAAGGCATGCTACATCATTTTACAATTTAATTTATTCCGTGAGATTTCAAATTCTTCTTATAATTAATATGGATATTACTAAAAATATATTTTATGGGATTAAAAAATTTCTTAAAATAATCAAATTTTAATCGTTTTTAATCAGATAAAAAATGAGAACTTAATAAATGCTTTTATCTCCTATTATTAAGTGATTTTTGCTAATATTTTCGACTCTGACATTACTACCTATTATCGAATTTTCTGATATCACATTTTTCAGAGTAGTATCGCTTTCAACAACGCAATTCTCAAGGATGCAATTTTCTATTATAGAGTTAGCTCCAATTGAAACATACGGTCCAATAACCGATTTTATAATTGATGTGTTTTCACCAATGTAAACAGGATTTTTTATAAATGACGTCTCAGATAATATATTTAATTCAGAAAATACCTCCTTTTTTACAGACTGTTGTTCTAATAAGTACCTATTGCCAATTAATACTTCAGAAGGTCTTCCAAAATCTAAAATGCCTTTCTTTAAATTAACAGCAGCAATTTTAAATCCACTATCTATTAAGTCTTGTAGACTTTCAGTTAAATAAACCTCTTTTGAATCCTCTGTCCTTTTATCTAAATAACCCTTTATTATGTCAAAAAGAGCTTTAGTAGCTGAATTGGAAAAAGCGTAAATACCAGCAATTGCTAAATTAGAAACATAATCTTTAGGTTTTTCGATTAACTTTTGAATAAGTGAATTACTATCAGCGATGACAATACCGTAGGAGTTTGCGTCTTCTTTTGGTACCTCCATAACAGTAATTATTCCATCCACATCAGATTCATAATATCTATACATTAAATAGGAGTATTCATCAATAGGTATCATATCAGCTAAAAAGATTAAGGATCCCTCACGTTTATCGGCTTCTTTGCTCGAACAGTTGAATTCTTCGAATCTTGAACTAGCTAAATATACCGCTTCGCCCAATCCCCAGTAAAATGGTATATCATCGTTGTATCCTCGCGGTATTTGCTCTATAAAGGTTAATTTAAACTTATCATGATATTTTTGTTTAACAAATTCTGTGATTTGTCTTTTTTTATAACCAACAATTAAAATTAACTCTGTTTCTGAATCGAATGTATCGCCAAATTTATTAAGGATGTGCTCGAGAACAGTTTTACCCGCGACATGTATGAAAGTTTTTGGTTTACTCAATGTAAATGGTCGTAATCTCGAGCCAATTCCCGCACAAGGACCAATAATTTTCACGTTTTAGCTCCCTTCAATATTCTATAATTTTTTTAGATAATTAAATAAAGCAAATCAATAAAACTTTGACTTATCTGAATCGAAGATTCTCTGAAGATAAGCAAATAAGTAATCTAAACCCTGATCTTCTTTAATAGAGCATGAAATTAACTCAGATGTGGATCCTAATTGACTGAACACTTCTGATATTAGCATAGATAACTCTCTTATTAAACCACTTTCTCTTTCATTTGTTGAATCCTCTAACGCTTTAAAGTCTTGGCTCCAATTAACTACCATCTCAATTTGATCTTCACTTAATAAATCCGCTTTAGACAATACATTAATCTGGGGAATATTCCTAAACCTAAACTGCACAGAAGCGGCTAAAAGTAACGTTGAAATGAAGCCATTTGGTCTCAGCACAAGATTTGAATCAAATAAGAAAGAAACAGCCCTTTGAATTGATCCAAAACCTAACGAACTTGCTATTAAAGGCCCAGTCTCTCTAAAAGCAAATAGTTCAAGTTGTCCTGCAGTGTCCACAAATACCCAATCTGCATTGTATTCATCGATTTCATACTTCAAATCGTCTAAGAAGTTAACCATTAAATCAGATGCTAAAATCATCGCACCATTCGGCCCTAACCCGTACTCTGTCATCACTTCTTCAAGAACTAGAAAATCTCTGATGTCAATATCAGGTGTATAAGGCATAAATTTCACACCAGGATCAAGGTTTAGCGTGATTGCTGAGATTTCTGGGTCTCTTTTAGTTACATAATCCCGTAACAATCCCGTAAGAGAGCTTTTCCCACTACCAGCGGTACCGATAAAATAATTTAATAAAATTTTTTTGTCTCACCATTGAGTTTTGTATCCTCATTTATAACTTAATTGTTGAAATTAATTAAAGATTTATAATGAAACTAGCAAAAACTCAGATATTTAAAACTTTTAGGATATTTAACGATATCAGAATTGAATAGGGATATTAATTTAATTAGGTGCCTTAAGTTCTTCTATGTTAACTTCTTGTTCTTGTTGTCGTTTAAACCTTTTAATTTGGTTTTCAATTGCTTTCTCTTCCCTCTTCATTAGCTCCTCGTCATTCAATGTGATAGCTTTGAGCTCCTCTTCTCCCATTGGTTTTAAAAAATCTTTTATACTAAAACCGTTGTTTTTTTCAGTTGTCTCCTTGAATTTAGCTTTCATTTCTCTTATTACTAATACTTTTGCAGAAGAACCTCTATTCTGAATAAGAGAGGGGAGATCTGTTCTGTTTATCCTTTCAATACCCGGTCCAGGGATTCTTTGCGGTGTTCTTACGGGTGGTCCAGAAAGTATTGGATTAACGGGTAAATTTTGTAATGTTAGTGAGAGATTTTTTAAATGTTGTTCTATACTCTTTAAGGTTTTATTATTCTCATCAATCATTGAAAGCAATGAATTGTCGACTGAAATGTTTTCAATACTTTTTTTCTCGTAGATTGTCGTTCTCTCCTCAGTATTCTGATTAAAATCTGTTTTTACTGCTTGTATTACTCTTTCTTGAGTTACCCTTGTTCTTTGATTTCTGCTTCCACTTAAATCTATGTATTCAAAACCGTCATAACAGTCATCGTTAACCCAAATATCGGAGATGTTAAATTTTTCTGCAAAAGTATACTCAACTTTATGACCGGAGTTTAAGAAAAAAGTCAGTCTTAAAATCTTGATTTGGATGTCCGTAAAACCTTGAATCTCATCTAATTCAAATGAAAATCCTAATCGATTCGTCGCGTGGTAAAACTTTTTTATTGAAATTAGACTTGGGGATTGTTTATAATAAATTTCGTGTTTAACAATCTTAGACATTTCAAATTGAAAATTCAAGCGATTTATTTTTTCTGGAAGAAATAGAACTTGTTCTTCATCGTTCTTTTCAAATTCTAAGAAAAGATTCTTTTGATCGTCCCAAAATACTTGGAACAACTCCATTTTGGTTATAACCCGTTTAATTTATCGTTAAATTTTCAAATCGAATTGATTATGTTTAGAATCTATTCCAAACTTTAAAAGAACACGAGTTTACAAAATTTTTGATTTATAAGTGCAATTTATGCTGGTTTGTGTATATCTTCCAATTGAGAAAAGTTTCAATCAATGATTTTTAAGATCTATCAGATAATACACCGGTTTTTTAAGAATATTACTAAAATAATCGATTTCTTCTCTTGATTGTTCTCCTATATAGTTTTCTACGTCTAAGACTAATATTGCCTCTTGATCAGTTAACTTTCTTAGAGCAATTTCTTGTAATTTATCCCATTCATTATTGCTAAATTTTTTTTTGTTTAATAAGCCATCAACAGAGCAGACTGATACAAGTTTTTTATATCTAATTTGCAAAATCGATTCGATTTTGATGAAGTAATCTTTAAATCGAATTGAACCAACTAAAAAGATTTTAGTTTCCTTGATTCTCGAGAAATCATAATCACGGTATTCGTCCAAGAAATTCTTATTTAACCTTTCTTTCTCCATAGTAATTGTAATAATACTAGTTCATATTTAATTTTCACATGAAGTTAGATACAGTCTATTTCGCTGAAAATTTAGATTTTATGCAAAAAATGAATCCAGATTTTATCGATCTTATTTATATAGATCCACCATTTTATAGTGGGGTCGATTATAAAGAATTTTCTGATAATTGGAGTTCAATTGATGAATATTTAGATTTTATGTATCCTCGGATTAAGGAAATGCATCGAATTCTTAAGGAAACTGGTTCTTTTTATTTACATTGTGATGCAAATGCAATGTTTGACTTAAAACCTGTATGTGATAAATTATTTGGGGAAAAAAATTTTCGAAGAGAGGTTATTTGGAATGTAGGAAGTGTTTCAGGATTCAAAAGCCAAATAAAAGGATGGGTACGCCAGCACGATACGATACTATATTACACGAAATCTGACTCTTTCACTTTTAATAAACAATATTTGCCATATAGAGAGGACTATCTTAAAAAAATGTTTAGACATAAAGATGAGAAAGGACGCATCTATCGAAAACGAAGAGGAGGTAAGCAATACTTAGACGAAAGCCCGGGTACATTAGTAGGTGATGTTTGGAACGATATATATTCATTTCAGACGACCACAAGATCTAAAGAATATCTCAGTTATCCTACACAAAAACCTGAAAAACTCCTGGGAAGAATAATTTTATCCTCCTCCAACGAAGGAGATATTATTGCTGATTTTTTCTGTGGATCTGGAACGACTATAGCTGTTGCTAAAAGGTTAGGTAGGAAATGGATTGGTGTGGATAATAATCCAAAAGCTGTTGAATTGTGTAAAAAAAGGTTAGACTTTTAATAAAAAATCCAATAAAAAAAAATTTTCAAATCTACCTTTTAAACACGATTTTGTCAATACCAATCCATTCTTTAGCTTCCTCGATGTTGGATACTATTTTTCTTTTAGGGGATTGAGCATGATCTAAGAGATATTTAATTTCTTCGTTTAAAGGTGGGTTTTTTTCAATTATAAAAGCAGATCTAAAAAGTCTTTCATTATTTTTCTTTAAGAGTTCTAAGATGATATCAATTGAATTTATGCTTAAAAGAATAGCATCGCTAATATCAACGATTATGCTCAAATTTTCGTTGATATCTTTTGTTAATACTTTAAATTCTTCTATAAATCTCTCTGCTACTGGTGGAGGTAAAGTACCAGTTACCTTTATATAGAAACAACTGTCGTTAATTTTTTCAAATTGATACATAATAATTTGAACCATTCAGTTTTAAATTAATTTTAAACACTTTACTCATATTAATTTTTTTATTTCAAGGTGAATTAGTATCATTTCTTGGAGGACAAACGATTTACGCTTTAATCTATATAAAAATTTAATGAAAAGCAAGGAAAAAATATTAGAAAACACTCCCACATAGGAAAAACCTTCAAGGATTAATCAAAATCTCTATCAAAATTAACATTGGAAAAATTACTATATTCATACTGATATATCATTAAAAAAGAATTTTTCATTTTTAAACATACTAATTAAATGAGATTAGAACTATTTCAATTAAAAAAATAGGGATAATTAGATGACTTTTAAATGTGAGATAATTGAGCGCGAAGATCAACAAACCCTATCTGTAAGAACTACTAGCTCTGTCCAGAATTTACCTGAAGTATTGGGAAAGAACTACGGAGTAATAATGCAGTATTTAGCTCAATTAAATAAAAAAATGAGTGGTCCTCCATTTGTAGCTTACTACAATATGGATATGCAAAATTTGGATATAGAGATTGGAATTCCTGTTTCTAATAAATTATCTGATAAAGACGAAATTAAAGCAAGTGAAATACCCTCCGGAAAATTTGCATCTTGTCTTTACATAGGACCATACAATGAAGTAAGCCCCGCCTATGAAACGC
>DATKTW010000080.1:0-6791 GCA_035530895.1 Candidatus Nanopelagicaceae bacterium | reverse complement strand
CGAGGTTTGTTTAAAAATCGTTACGCCAGTTTTTACATTCGTAATTCAAATTTTATAACAATTCCTAATTGGAAAATTGTGTGTACAGAATTCTCGGGATTTAAGATAGCTCGCTTTTACGATAAAAATATTAAATCCATCTTAAAGAATAAGATTTTGAGTTTTTATGAGATTGAGAAAAAACGAACCCCTAATGATAAGAAATTCATTCGAGAGATATTGAAAAAATTTAAAAAGAAATATGGGAGCTATATGATATATAATTCAATTCTTGAATTATCTTTAGAAAAAAAGATTGATTTTTCTCGAAAAACTATTACAAAGATTAAAAGTAAAATTGATTTTTAATTCTTATTACTAATATTAATAACAGATATAATATTCGTTAAAAATAAATTAGATTTTTATGAAAAATCTCATAAATACGACTAAATCACTTACAGTAATTACAATTTAGATTTTCCTTTTTGTCATGTGAAAAGATAGATATCTTTAAATAGTTGAAAATTCAATATAACCTTAGAAAAAAAAAATTGGAAGCCATGATTACATATATATTCTTATACCTAAGAGTCTTAGGACTCAATACCTCAACCCTTAACCCTGTTATTAGATAAATACGTCTCCTCTTTTTATATTTTTGAACATCTTGGTTTCCGATTTTACTTCTTTTTACATATTTTCGATTTTTGAACTTAGAAATCGTCTTTTTTTTTAGAAGATGCATACCTTTGGTCGTAGTTTAATTAGGCAAAATGTTGAATAGTTAAAACCAAATTAAGAATTTGAAAGTCTGAAAAAATTTATAAAAAACTAGTCTATTAATTAATAAGAAGAAATTATTAATTGAGTTGAGGTTGGAAATGGTTAAAACAATAAAATTAAGGAATGGTTCAGAGGTAGAATTTGACGATAAAGCACCCCAAACTCTTTTTGAAATAATAATTAGCGAGATTTTAATTCCGAAATATATGGAGAATAAAGATTGGAACTTAACCATAAATATTATACTTGAAGAGATAAATCAAATGATATCCAAATACGAATTAGAACCGAAATTAAAAATAGGGCTTTTGAATCAAGTAGAGAAGCATTTGGATAAGGATATTGAGGAATTAACCGGTTGCGATAAAATTGAGATATTATTCTTGAATATGGATGATATTGTTGAAGATATTAAGAAACTAATTGTCGCTGGTAAAGATAAACAAGATTTACGTAATGACATGGCACATCTAATCTTCCCACTCACAGTTTTTGAATTAGGAGAACTTTTTATTTATTTAGGAAAGAGAGCATTTCTCAAGTAGTATTTAATAACTTTCTATCAATCAATTCAAGTTGTGGATTCTGCGTATAGAAATTGCCATTTAATTTTTTGGAAGCGTTGTGATAGGTCGCGACTGTAAAGTGTATAATGTGTTGTTTTCTATTGCCCATTCAATATCCTGAGGATAATTAAAAAGTTCTTCCAACTTTAAGCCCAAATTATGAAGTTGCTTAAGTTGTGATGAATTTAAAGAACACTTTTCCTGATATTTTCTTTCAGTGTCAATAAGAATAGTAGAATCGCCTTTTGGATTAGCAATAGAAGTTTTTTCTTTTTTTCCAATTGAAATTTTCATTACATCACAATTACTTTTCTTTACTATTATCAAATCGGGAATAATTGTATTGTTTGTGATTGTTTCACCAAGACCCCAAGTAGAATTAATCATCATTTGGTTTTCATTGTTGTTGATTACATTTGCAGTGAATAACACTCCTGAAACTTGAGGTTTTAACATTTTTTGAACTACAATCGCCATTTCTAAATTCAAAGGAGTAATATTGAATCCTTTTCTGTTTAATTGTAAAAGATATAATAGAATTTGAGGAGAAAATAAAGAAGCCCAACACATTTTTATCGATAAAATGATTTCTGCGATGCTTCTGATATTAAGAAACGATTGAGCTTGTCCAGCGAACGAAAAACTATTTGAGTCCTCATGATTAGCCGAAGATCTAACTACATAAGATTTATGCTCATCGATATCTGTAAATTCTTTGATATGATTATGTTGTATCTCTGAGATTATGTTTGATGGTATTTCAGAAGTTAAGAATAAATTCTTGATCTTTGTTGAAATTTCAATTACTTCTTTCGGGTTATACTCTTTCGCAAAAATTTCTTTAATGATAGATTTAATGTGAGATTCTTCGAGGAATAATGTGAAAGCTTTAGTACTTATAGCATACCCGGGAGGGACATTTATCTCATTTTTAATTAATGTAAAAATGTTAGATGCTTTCCCTCCAAATAGACGAGTATCCTCTTTACCTTCTTTTAAACTTGTTATATATTCCATAATGTGAATGTGAAAATTTTCTTATTTTTAACCAAGGACTTAATCATCAACGTATAAAAAGCCCTTATCTTCTCCATTGTGCGTAATTTTTACTTTTTTATCGATTAGCGATGGTATCTCGTTAGTAGAGATTTTAATTCCCATGATGCAAGGGATTCCAAACTCTCTCGAAATAATAGCTAGGTGGGAACCAGGTCCACCTGTAGAACAAATAGTGCCAGCTAGATCTGATAAAATAGGCCCTAACGTTGTTATCCCTGCCTCGTGTACGAAACATATTTTACCTTTTGCTTTATCAAACAGATCGATCACGTCTTTAATCTTAGAAACATAGACAAAATTTCCTGTAACCTCTAACTTAGATGAACATGACAAACCTTCACCAACTTTTCTCATATAAATAATTCCCACGAGGTAATTTCTTTCTTAATTTTTAACACATCAAAATCTTAAATATTGTAATTAAATGTGTTTAAAAAACTTAAAACTATTTCATAGATTTAAATAGAATTAAGGTTAAAATTAAATATAAAAGGAAAGATTTTGAAGGATTAACTTATGGACATTAAAGAAGCAAACGAATTAATAGCTCATGCTTCCGAGCTAGTTGATTACCAAGTATCAAAAAGAGGTCTGTTAGAGACACAGCTTTTCCCCGTAACTGCTTATATTTGCGTATCGTTTTATAACGCTTACGATATGCTATACGATATTTTGAAAAAAATCTCTGAAAAAACAACTCCTGAAATTATGGGACGGGAAAGTCGAAAAATATTGTCAGAAATTCATGCTCTAAGTATATTTTATATTCCGTTATATTACATGGTTGGAAGAATGGGAGAGATTCAAAGGAACGGGGCTGATCCTAGAAGTGAGAGCCCAGAAAAAAGAGAACAAACTTTATTTGTATTAGATTTCTGGAAAAGGTTAGCCACCTCTTATTTCAAGGATGAAAAACTGTCTGTATATGACTCTAACAAGAAGAACATGGTTTTAGATCATTCTACCGTTGAAAAAACTTTAAATAATGTTGTAGACCTTTCTAAAGAAGAAGTGATTAAACTAAAAAGAACTGTAGCTAATCTTGAGGTTGTCTCTTTTCTCGACGAATGTGAAGCAAGAGCAAAGATATGTGATCATGGACCCTATAAAATTAGCGATAACGAAAGTTTAGTGTTTAGAGAGATTTCGCATCTTTACGATGGGGGTAGCCCACATTTTCCTTGGTCTGAAACGAATGCCAAAGCACCTTTTAGCAATATTGCTTTTGCTTTTCGATTAAAAGATGTAGAAATTAATTTCGACGATTTCGCGACTATTGAAACAATTCCTCAAGATTTTGCGGATAACATCACAGGTGTCGCCCTTTTAACTCGTAGTGGAGAAAAGGTTAAAAATCTTGATTTGAACATTTTAGATTCATTTAAAGACTATTCAGAAAGAGCAAATAAAGAGTTATTTTTGAAGTTTTCAAAATGGGATAGAAAGCAAAGGTTAATTGCTGGTGCCTATGCTTACTGTTATGGGTATGCGAGATATACAAATTTTGTGGGGATTACTGGTGATATTAATTGGGATCTTACAGAGAAAACGATGAATACTTACGTACCAATGTTTATGGAGAGTGATTTTGACCCGGGTATACCTAGGCTTTTTCGGAGTAAATCTAAAAAGAAAAAAGAAGGCCCATCGTTATTTTTACTACCAGAGGAATGATTATTATGGGTAGTTTTTATTTACCTTCTGGTTTAAATGAAAAAGATGAACTATTACATCAACCTACTAACGAACTAAAATGGCGCGAATCTTATTATTTTAATTGGGCAGATTTGGAAAATAAAATTTCAGGATTTTCAACGATAGGGATAGTTCCTAATGAAAAAAAAAGAGAATTTGTATTTCTTCTATTCTTAGAAGATAGGAATGAAGTTTACTATAAAGAACCCCACCTTCAGGATTACAACGACGACATAAATGTTATGTTGCGAGAGAATAGGCTCTCGTACACACTAGTTAAACCATTTGAGGAGTGGATAATCAATTACAAATCACGAAAACTAAGCCTTGAATTACATTTTAAGACAAGATTTCCAACCCACAATTTTGGTATGGATTCTTCTAAATCATGGCATCAGCATTTTGAGTCATCGGGAATAGTAACTGGTAAACTCATTAGAAAAAATGGAGAAATTGTAGTGTTGAATGGATTTGGGCAACGCGATAAAAGTTGGGGATTCCGAGATTGGCATCAGTTTGATAAATGGTATGCCGGTCATTTCCAATTTAAAAATTGGTCTTGCGCCTTCCGAAAAGATTATTCTAATGAAAATATAGATTTATCGGGTCATATATCGAATATAAAGGGAAATACAGCACTATCCAAATTAGATATCGATACTGTATACGATAGGGACCAATTTAGGAGTCCACTTTCTACGACTTACATAATCGAAGATATTTCCGGAACAAAATATACCATAGAAGCAAAGCGGTTCGGAAAAAATTCTTTTATTCGCTTTGCTCGAAATTTCCCTGGAGGATTTACTGAATTATTTGAACAGATGGCTATTGTTCAAGATTTAAATACTGAAGAAATTGGCGTAGGAATGATGGAACACTTAAGAACATTCAAATTACTTAAAAAAGCTTAAAACTTAAAAAAAAGCAAAGACTCAATCCCTTTTTTTTTATTATTTTAGGCTTCCCTTTGTGTTAAAAAATAATAAAGAAATAGTTTTATATGGTAAAAAGCCTAATTTTTATTATTAAAATTTGGAATTAAAATTAGAGGAAAAAAGGGATAAATTAATGTGTCAGTGGTGTATGTCTCACGGAGCGGGTAAAAAATGGTATATGAATGCCAGAAATTACTCCGATGAGCTTGCTGAAGAACATAATTTGAAAGATTACTTGACTGAGCAATGGATGAATTTTGAGCAAGTCTATATTAGAAAAATAATGGGTTTTTCGTCTAAAGACTTAGGATACAAATTAAAGATGCCAATCATGGGAAAAATTCTTCGCTGGAAGGCTGAAAATATGATTCACAGCCAGAAAAAGAATAGAAATCCCGTTAGAGCTGATGGGCACTTTGGTCAGGTTATACCCTTAGAGGATGCTCAAATTATCATGTCAGAATTAGCTGCAGAGCCGATAATTTGTAACTATTGTATGTGTCGTTGGATGCAGAGAAAAAAAAAAGAGGCGGTCTGTATAAATTTTGGAGTGCTTTCAGAAGTTTTAGAGAAGCTACCTCGTTTTATACCGAAAGATCGAGCAGTAAGGATTGATCGAGAAACCGCTATGGAAAAATTAGAAGAGTTCAATAAGAAAGGGTATATTTCAAGCGTCTGGTTTCAACCAATACCTTATATTAATGCTGTATGCTCTTGTGAAAGCCCCGAATGCGGCGCATTTACACTCCGTAATAATTTTGATATAAAAGTTATGTATAAATCAGAATACATTATACAATTGGATCAGGATAAATGCCAAGGATGTAAATCATGTGTTGCTACATGCCAATTAAGCGCTATTCGGTTTATTCCTTCGCTGAATAGAGTTATAATCGACTATAATAAATGTTTCGGATGCGGTGTCTGTCGTCACGCCTGTAAAAATGATGCTTTAAAATTAATTCCCAGAGAAGAATATCCTGGATTTGATGGAACATACTAGGTGTGATTATATGAATAAAGCAAAGAAAAGTAAAAAAACAAAAATAAGAATAGACTATTCTATTTGTGGGGAAAAAGGAAAAATTGATCCCAGAAACTGCAGTTTATGTATGAGATCATGTGATCCAGCGGTATTTATTATGCACGCAACGATTGGAACTGAAAAAAAGCAAAAAGACCCTTACGATCCACAAGATTGGAGAATCACGCCTATATGGGGCTCTCTCTGTAGTCGTTGTTTTAAATGTGTCGAAGTTTGCCCCGAAAATGCAATTACAATTACATGGTAAATAGTTAAATTCAAAAATCTTTAACTTTATATTATTTTAAGAGTATGAAAAGAAAGTTTAATCCTAAAGATATAAAGATCAGTTTGAAATTACCGACTATTCTAACCCCTTTAAGTTCCATATTTATTCGCTTGGCATTTCTTGTAGATTATGTTTATACTCCCCTTTTTAAAATTTTTGAAGTAATTGGGCGATCTAAAAGACTCCAAAATATCAATTTTCTACCAGAAACTAGTTCGATCAGGCTAAAAGAAGTCTTGATAGAGCTTGAAGATGGGGGAAAGTTAGCGACAGATATTTACTTACCTAAAGAACTTTACAAAAAAAAAGAAACGGGGCCGACTATTCTAGTAAGACTACCTTATTGGAAAGATCGTCTTAGTATTTTAGGATATTTTATCGCCTCTAAAGGGTATGTCGTTGTGATTCAAGACATTCGGGGTTGTGGTCGATCAAGGGAGTACGGTACTAATTCA
>DATKTW010000079.1:0-12187 GCA_035530895.1 Candidatus Nanopelagicaceae bacterium | reverse complement strand
TGGGGGTATTCTTGAAATTCATGCATGTGATAGTCCTTCGGGAGCCCAATGGCACAATTTATATTCGATGCCAGGGGGTTTAGACGCCACAGGTTTACTTCTTGAAGATGTTGATATTAATTTAGCTCAACATCCGATTATACTGAATCCTCATCCTACCAATGATACTGCACTCGATGGTTGGGGATGGTCTGCTCATGGATATTTCGATGCATTTCCACTTGGTAGTAGGGAGATATTACAACACACAAGTACATCCGAACCTATATTATTAGAATTTCCATTTGGAAGTGGATATATTATTGCATCCATGCAAGGTCTGGAACACGCGTATCATTTTGGAGATGTTGGATCTGAGGTATTTGAAAATATTATTCTATACGATCCATCATCTACTTATTTTTCTGATACTCTAACTGTGGAAATTCCTAATGGTCTAAGTTCATGGCATACGGATACTTCACATGATATCGAATGGGTTACCACAGGTAATGTTTCTAATGTCAAAATTGAGCTGTATAGAGGCGGTGTTTTTGAACTGGAGATTACTGCAAACATTACAAATGATGGCGAATTCTCTTGGTCTATCCCTTTAAGTCTGATAGATTCTACTCAATATCAAATTAAAGTTTCTGATGTTTCCAATCCCTCTACATATGATTATAGCCAATATTTTGAAATATACAACCCCACAATTACTGTGACATCTCCTGATAGCGCAAGTTCGTGGATAAGGGGTACAGAAAATTCTATCAATTGGACTTCAACGGGAATCCTTACAAATGTGAAAATCGAGCTATTTTTGAATGATACCTTTGTGTTAGAAATTATTGCAAGTACGCCCAATGACGGAGATTATAGTTGGACATTACCATCAGATCTCGATCCTTCTACTCTATACCAAATAAAGATAACTGATAGCTCTAATGCTCTAATTTATGATTTTAGCGATTACTTTGAAGTTACTGTTCCAAGCAGCGGAGGATCTCCAGGAATTCCAGGTTATAATCTGGTGATATTTATAGCATCATTAGTAGGAGTTTCCATACTACTTCTAAAAAAGAAATTAAAAACCAAATAATCTTTTTTTTTTTTACTTTATGTCAAATTTATTTTAGAAGCCCAATTTTTTAGAATATCTTCTAAATGATTCATTAAATTTTTAAGGTGCTGACGCTAGAAATCCTTAAATCTTTTTGAAAAATTTAATTTTTAAGGTATAAACAATAAATTAAAATTGGTTATTTAATTTTCTAATTACAAATATCAAATAATATTTGGTTAAAATTATGTTTGGTGGAGGAGCTCGCACTTACGATCGAGCTTTAACGGTTTTTAGCCCAGAGGGGCGTTTATTTCAGGTAGAGTATGCCTTAGAGGCTGTAAGACGGGGTACTTTAGCAATCGCAGTAAAATCAAAGGATTCAGTGTGTTTAGCAGCTCAAATTAAAATACCTTCGAAATTAATTGATGCAGATTCAATTGATAAGTTATTTCAGGTGGATGAACATATTGGTGTAGCTATTTCTGGATTGCACGCAGATTCAAGAATTTTAATTAATTACGCGCGAGTTCAAGCTCAATCTTTTCGCTTAACTTACGATGAACCAGTCAGATTAAACATGTTGGTAAAAACTTTGGCAGATATTAAACAACAGTATACACAGTTTGGAGGTATAAGACCTTTCGGATGTGCTTTGTTCTTTATTGCTATTGATCCCTTAGGAACTCAGATTTACACCACATCTCCTAGTGGAATTTATCGATCGTTTAAAGCCTATGCTTTAGGTAGTGGAGAAGCTACAGCGAGGGATTATCTGAAAGAAAACTATAAAAAAAGCATGACTTTTGATGAGACCGTAAATCTATCTTTGAATGCTCTTAAAGAATCAATTAATGAGACTCCTACCAAAGAAAACACTAGACTTGCTTATATAAAATCTGATGACAGAAAATTCCACATGTGCTCAAAAGACGAAATAGAGCAATTTTTAGCTAAAATCCAAGATTAGTTTTACGCTTTATAATTTAATATCTTAGGTTTTTCTTATTTTAAATAAAAAAAAAAAAATTAGTTATTCAACTACGAATATTAACTTTTCTGGAGATTCGTAGATCACTAAATCGTTTACAATTAAATTCCATCGATAGAAAATTATCACGTTTCCTTTTGTAGTATTCAAAAATCCATTCAGAACTAATCCCTCTCCAAAATAGAGAGTCGTATCGACGACTGTGAAATTAACTCTCGTATAGATTCCGTCTATGTAAGTAGTATTCTGAATTGGATAGAGATAGGGTGGTAAAATTAGACTGTAATTAACGTTGTTGGTTGTCGAACTATAGATAGAAAGGTTTACTTTTACATCCAAACCCGGAGCAGAAAAATTAGTATCTAAATTCTGAATAGTTATTTTGAAGTTAGCTGGGTCTTCTGGGTATTTCATTGAAGATTCCATTTCAAAATTATAGGATATAGATAGATTGGAGGGAGCTTCACCGCCCGTCAAGTTCAAGTCATCGTAAGCTTCTTGAGCGTTAGCTCCATATCCAACTTTCCTATTAAAGGCTTCAACGAATCCAGCGAGTTTTAATTGCTGAAGACTACCTGCGGTACTATATGTTGGGATATAATAGTAGATAGAACCACCAATTGGATAGAGCAATGTATTTCCATCACGAGCTCCTGAAATTAAAGAAATATCTTGAGTTGCTTCGGATCCATATGTTTCTCTGGCAGTATTCGGGCCTACAAGACTTTCCCCAGAATCCCTGGTATAGTAAAAAATAGCTTCACCAAAATGAGTGCCATGTCTTATCACGTACATTCCAGCTAGAAGGGTTGCTGTTAGGCCTTTGTATTCAACTAAATCTAAACCAACGTACTCAATTCCCTCTCCTAAATCAGATTCTATGTAGAATAAGTCACCGTCTTTAGGTCTTTCGTGGAAATCATCAGCTCTTCTCCAAGATACTGAATTTTCCACGTGATAAATGTAATTTGCTGCGAGTTGTAATTCAAACAAATCTTCAGGATATCGTAATTGATCTTTTAGCCAGTCTGGAGTTGTTTGCCAATTATATTGATCTAAATATATCTTCCAGAGGGGATATGTTGGATCGTTTGAAGTGTCTAAAGTTGGATTTTTATAAAAAGCCATTTCTCCACTTAACACATCTACCAAGCTGACACCTAAGAACCTTAATATTGGAGATTGAGAATAGGAGCCAACGTTAATGTAAGTATATATCGAAACAGCGTAATACATTTTGCCTTCGTTCATATTAAAAACTAAATATGGATCGGTATCAATTCTTAATTGAGGAAGAAGGATTTTACTTACTCTAGATCTCACATTTCTATTAATAAGGTATTGATGTTCAGCTTGAAATGCGTATGCGAACAATCCTATATTTACGGTTTTCCAAAAGCCTTCTATGCCAGTTAGGGTCCCATCTGGATTTCCTTCATATCGAAATTCGTTATTGGGAATTCCTAGTGACCATTCTGTACCAAGTATTATGTCAGAATCGTATGCTCCTAGTGATCCTTCTTCGAAGAATCCTAATGTTTGTTCAAGATACCTTTGACTTTCACTTTCCCCAAAAAATATCGGGTAATTCTCAGAGATATTGAATGTTAATGTTACATTCACTAAATCGCCTGTAAAGGTATCCATAGCGAGAAATCCTTCCACATGATCGTACAATTCTGTATTAGTCTGGACAGCATCACCAGCAATTTCAGAAAACCTAACTGTTTTTGGAGCAACCCAGTATTCTTTATTATTGATATAAATGATGTCAGAATCTGCAAGCCCTTCAAATGTAGAACCAATTGAAGCAGCAAGGTATTGAACAGCAAAAGTTTGATCGAACTGCCTAACCTGAGAGACCATTAGCGCGTCTGAAGTTGTGGATGACTCCGTAAAGTTTACAATTGGTCGTTCCTCGAACATATCTAATCCCGCAGCAAGCCTCGTCCATTCAACTTCTCTTTTATATTTTTTTGACCATTGTTGTTCTGTCCACACAGCTGTGTTATTTAAGTTTAACAACGGTCCAATACTGAATATCAATGGTGAGATTGTAAAGACGATTACAATTACTATAACAAAAATCAGTTTTTTTTGGGAGTACCGCGCAAATGTGTAGTTTTTAGCGTCTTTTTTATATTGCTTTTTTCCATATATATAAATAATGGCACCTAAAGCGGTAACCGAGAAAAATCCGAAAATGAGCGAAAGGATTTGAATCACGTTTACACCGTCCAAAGAAAGCGTAGGGATAAATACGAACCCTAATCCACATAGTAAACCGATAATAACTAAAACATTACCCATTACTAAATAATCGTTTCTTCGTAGGTATACATACTTTGCAACATTTAGGATTAACCGAAAAATGATAACTCCCATTATAAAGCTTATTATTGGCACAACTAGGTTAGAGTAGATGTAAATAGTTACAAAATCTATGCTGTTTTGGTTGAAAATTACATTGAATGCGTTAAGGATTAGATTGGGTGATAAAACTATTTCTCCATTTTCAATTAAATAAATGGTCCAAGAGAAACCACCGCTATTAACATTTAGGAGTAATCCCAAAAAGTAGAACAGTACAAATCCAATAGTCCACCAAAATAGTAATGCTTTCCATCGAGATGGTTTTCCAAATCGTAATTTTGTCCCTATTAGAGTCAATAGGTTTCTCTCAGGAGGTAGACTCATTATTACGCTTCCTATAAAAGCTCCGATTAAGGCAGTTTTGTTAAATAAGAAATTTGTTGACCAAAAGTTTAAGAAAAAGAAATTAAAGTAATCTAATCCACCTGCTTTACTGCTATATAATTGTGCGTGAAGGCTAATATCCCCAAACCATGCAGGCCACAGCCAGAACACTCCTAACGCAGCAATTATAGCAGCAATTACGATTATAATGAGAAACATTTTTCGGTATCTAACTTTACCTTTAAAACGGCTGTATTTGAATCTCTCCTCAGAAAATTCATTTAATCTTTGACAGTCTTCACAATAATAGTTAAAATTTTTATGTTTATCACAAGATTTTTTTGCCATATACTAAAATCTCAATTTGTTTTTTTATACTTAAGATTAAAAAGATAAATTTTTTTTTAGATAATATAATGCTTTAATATAAAAGATTATCACTAATATAAAGTATTTTCTTTTTAGAAATAAAGGTGCTCTCTAATGGTTAACAAGAAAAAAATTCGGGAAGAATTTAACGAAATTTTTGCAAGTGGTAATGAAAAGGGAATTAAGGAGATGCTAGAACAATTTCCTTGGTTACTTGACGAACTATCAAATAAAATGGATGGTGCTATAGGAGATCAACAACAAATAATTGCAGCTCTGGGAGTAATGGAAGATGAACTTGGGGGTCCAGTTCCTTTGGATGAAATCATTTTTAGTTTAAGAATTGATTTCAACATAAGTAAAAGTGAAGTAGAAGTTCACGAGATTTTGAGAAGTTCAGAAGATCTTCGTCTGGTTAAAAAAGATTCAAATGGTTGGACTTTAACAGCAGAAGGAGAAAAAGTCTGCGACGATTATTTAAACAAAAATCTTGGTAAGATTGAACTTTGAAAAGCTTTAGTCAATCCAAGTATGACTTTAGAGAGTTGATTTTGTTCAAAAATGTTATTAAAATTTATTGCTAAATATTATATTGAATTTAAATAATTTATTCTGCGAATTAGAAAAAAAAGGATTTTCTTAAGGTTGAGGAAAAATGGTAAATCGTGATGGGAAAAGGGATGATAATTTAGATTTTAATGAAAACGATCCAGATCCTACAAAAGAAGCATTTTTTTCAGATATGGGGAACATTGAAAAGGAAATGGCTTCTGAAGCGTTAGAACTAGTTAAACATGCGTTATCGTTATTAGAGACGCAATTCTATGACGATAGTATCGAAATTTTGCGTCAAGCAATTGGGTTATATACTCAAATTAATAGAGATTCAGAAGTCGAGGCGTTAAAAGGGAAAATTTCAG
This sequence comes from Candidatus Nanopelagicaceae bacterium, assembly GCA_035530895.1. GTDB lineage: Archaea > Asgardarchaeota > Lokiarchaeia > Sigyniarchaeales > SOKP01 > SOKP01. The sequence continues at coordinate 6,168 of DATKTW010000079.1, read as the reverse complement.
AGATTTACTTATTAAGAGAAGAAAACTTTAAAAAACGCGAATTGGAGACTAAAATCGAATTTGAAAACAACCAAGGAGAGATAATCTCGGAGCAAGACGAGGATAATTTGTATAGCCAAGCAGATACGCTTATAGTTGAAGCGATAGGCTTTGTTAACAATAGAAATTTTGATCAAGCCCTTGATGCTTATGATGACGCTATTATCATACTTAAGAAATTAAATAAAGGGTTCGAAATAGAAAAAGTAAATGGATTGATTGAAGATTGCTACAATAGGAAAGCAGATTACTTAAGAAAGCAAAGATCTTCGCCTATTGAAGAAGATAATAAAGGTATGCAAGCTACGGAAAATATCACATCTGAATTAGAGTTAAAAGCAAAAAGAATAAAAGCATATCAAGATGCGAAAAGGAAAGAAAATGAATGGTCTAACCAAGCATATGAACTTATTGGAAAAGCCACAGAATTGAGAAAGATACGCCAATTTGATGAAGCGATAGGCTTATTTGAAAAAAGTGTTTCGTTATTTAAAGAAATAAATTGGTTAAATGAAGTTAAAAAAATCGAAAATATGAAGGAGCAAGTAGAAAGAGAGAAAGAAAGATATACACTAGAACTTCAACAAATCGGGGCAAGGGAAGAACAAGAGCTTGAAGGGGAAAAAAAAGAAGCTCAATTAATTGAACGCTCGGTTATCGAAGAAAATTTAAAGCAAAAAGCTCAATCAGCTAAATTACAGAAACAATTTGAGAGAAAGCAGGAAGAGGACATTTTTCAAAAGAATCTTTCCGATATGATAGGTAACGCAGAGAAGTTAGCGAGAGAATACGAAATAAATCTAAAAAAAGCCATTAACAAAGGAAGCATAGTTGAAGAATGTGCTTATCCTCGCATAATAGAGATTTACGAGGAAGTTAAGGATAAAGTAAAGGAAAGAGGATGGGAAGATCAAGTAAAATTGTACGAGGATCAAGTACAACACTATCAGATTCTTTTAGAGAAAGATAGAAAATTACGCCATATGGAAACTCAAAAGATTCAAAAACAAAAATTTTTCGATGAAGGCATAAAAATCAAAAAAGAGACTGTGGTTGCTGAAATTGATTCCGAAAAACTAAAGACTCTAGAAGAACAGAAGAAAAAAGAGATTGAAATTGAGAAACTTAAAGAAACTCTTAATGAATCTGTAAAATTGGCAGATAAAATGGCGAGGGAGTATGAAGTAGCATTTAAAAAAGCTGCTAAAACTGGTAATTTGAATTTTGAATCAAAATATCCCGAAATCCTAAAAATTTATACTAACGCAAGAGATAAAGCTTTGGAAAAAGGATGGCACGATGATGCAGCTATATATTCAAGCCAGATTATAAAGTATTCTGAATTAGCTGAAAGAAATATCAAAATAAGAGAAATTGAAACTAAGAAAAATCAAGATCAAAAGATATTTGAAGATTTTCATAAAGTTCAGAAAGAAAGCGTTGACATTGAAAAGTTAACCCAATTAGAAAAACAAATGATAGAGGGTGCTGAAGAGCTAAATTTTCAAAACGAAATTACTGAACTCGTAAATAAGGCGGAGAAGTTGGCAAGAGATTACGAAATAGACCTAAAAAAGGGGCTTAAAAAGGGTAAATTAATAGAGGATTCACCTTTTAGCAAAATTATTGAAATATACAACCAAATTCGCGAAAAAGTTATTTCAAAAGGTTGGAAAGACCAGATCTACATTTACACTAATCAGATTAATATTTATCAAGAAAAATGGGAGAATGATAAAAAACTACGTGAGCTTGAGCATCAGAAGATGCAAAAGCAAAAAGAATTCGACGATTCTTTAAAAGTTAAAGCGGAGAGCGCAATAACACCCGAAAGATTACAAGATTTAGAGTTCAAAAGAAAATTAAATGATGAAGAGCTAAATTTTCAAAACGAGATCACTGAACTCGTAAATGAGGCGGAGAAGATGGCAAGAGATTACGATATTGCTCTGAAAAAGGGGCTTAAAAAGGGTAAATTAATAGAAGATTCACCCTTTAGCAAAATTATTGAGATTTATACTCAAATACGCAATAGAGTTATTTCTGAAGGGTGGAAGGATCAGGTCTCAATTTATACTAACCAGATTAATATTTATCAAGAAAAATGGGAGAACGATAAAAAACTACGTGAGCTTGAGCATCAGAAGATGCAAAAGCAAAAAAAATTCGAAGATTCTTTAAAAGTTAAAGCGGAGAGCGCAATAACACCCGAAAGATTACAAGATTTAGAGTTCAAAAGAAAATTAGATGATGAAGAGCTAAATTTTCAAAACGAAATTACTGAACTCGTAAATAAGGCGGAGAAGATGGCAAGAGATTACGAAATAGACCTAAAAAAGGAGCTTAAGGAGGGTAAACTGGTCGAAGATTCACCTTATCTCGAGATTATCGAAGTTTATACTCATTTAAGGAAAAAAATCTTAGAAAGAGGTTGGACTGACCAAGGACTCATCTATACCAATCAAATAAAAATATATCAAGATAAACTAGAAAAAGATAAAAAATTAAGAGAATTTGAATCTGAGAAAGTCAAAAAACAACAACTATTTATTGAAGCTCAAAAAGCGCAGGTAAAAGAAGAACCTACTATATACGACGAAGAAAAATTAAGAAAAATTGAAGAATTAACTAAGCAAGAACAGGAAGAAAAATTATTCGAACAAGAAATCGATGTAATAGTAGATAATGCTGAAAAGGAAGCTCGAGAGTACGAACTGGCAATTATGAAAGGCCAATTTGATAAAAGCTGTCCTTATTTAGAAATTGCTGAGATGTATAAAAATTTGAGGAAAAAAGTATATGCTAGAGGTTGGAGAGACGAGGCGGAGTTATATGCGAACCAGATTACTTTATACAACGAGAAATATCAAAAAGATAAACGATTACGCGAATTAGAGATTCAAAAAGTCGAAAAACAACAAGAATTTGAAGAATCCCTCAAAGCACCCACTGAAATTAAACCACTTAAATTAGAAGAATTAGAAGCTCTTGAAAGTAAAAATAGAGAATCAGATGAAATCATGACTCAAGCGTTGAACCTAATTGACAACGCTGAAAAAGCAGTTAGAAATTATGAAGTAAATCTTAAAAGGGATATTCTTTCCTATAAGAGCCCATACGAAGAAGTAATCAATATGTACTCAAAGGCAAGAAAATTGCTGCAGAAAATTGGATGGAATGAGGAAGCACAAAAATTGAGCAATACAATAAGTTTTTACGAAAGCAAAAGACTTAATGACGATAACCTACGAGCTTTTGAATTACAGAAAATAGAAGAATCTAAAACCACGCCAGTTCTGATACCTAAAGATGACCTACTCATTCAAGAAAACCGAATTGATGAATTAAAGAAGTTAAGAGAAGCAAAATCTAAAGAATCTGAAGAAATTTTAAACAGAATATCTCAAGCTGAAAAGATGGCTAAGGATTACGAAATTGAGAAGAAGGAAGGAATTTTGAAAGTCGAATCCCCATATAAAGAAATTATCCATATATACACAACTGCAAAGCTCAACTTTGAAAAAATTGGATGGATTGAACAAGCAAATCAATTAGTAAACTCAATTAATTATTATCAAAAAAAAATTGATGAAGATAAGCAATTACGAGTTTTAGAATTAGAAAGGGCCTCTAAACAAAAAGAAGAAATTAAACAAATTGAAAAAGAAGTACGAGAGGCAAAACAGGCTGAAGAAGAACTCTCACTGTTAAGAATAAAGGAACTTGAGGAAAAAAGAAAAAGAGCAGTGAAATACGAATCTAAAAAAGAACAAGCGTTTAATTTTATGGACCTCGCTAAAAGAGAGTTGAAACAAAATAATTTTGACAAAGCTATAAAGTTTTACATAGAAAGTCAAAAAATATTTGATGACATAAATTGGTCTGAAGGTATTAAAATGATCAAAGAATCTATTACCGCTATCAATCTGAAAAAGCAAAGAATTGAGCAGGAGAAAAAATTACTAGCCCAGAAGAAGCTTGAAAAAATTAGAATTGAAGCTCAGTTTGAAGAACAGATTACTAAGGCTAAAGATTTACAGGATTTACAACAAGAACAGAGAAGACGAGAACTATCTGTTATTCAAGAGGGAAAAGAAAGAGAGAAAGAAATTTCTGATAAAGCCTATGGTCTGTTAGAAGTAGGAACTAAATTAAAAGACGATAAGAAGTTCGAAGAATCTTATGAAAAATATATAATGGCGCGCGATTTATTTAAGAAAATAGATTGGCAAATTGAAGTAAGTAGAGTTAACAACGATTTATTAATTACGCTCAATAAAGAAAAGAAACAAACTAAAAGATTAAAAGCACTTAAACAGAAAAAAGTGGAAAAAGAAAAAGAACTTAAATTAATTTTAAAGGAAGCCGATGAAAAGCAAGTAGAACTTGATCAAATAAGAAAAGAGGAAAAGAAGAAACAACGCGAAAAATTAATCCAAAAAGAACGCGACGAAGCCCATGAAATTATAAAGAACCTTAAATACAATGAGGGAATATTAGCTTTAACTAAAATAATAAAGAAGATAGAAAATACCGAACAAGTCAAATTAGTTAAAGAAATACAAAAGCAAATTGAAGTTTTAGAGAATGCTAGTCAAGTCCCTATTATTACTAAACATGATCTTGATGATAAAGAGGATTTCGAAAACTTCAAGTTAGCTTATCAAGCGTTAGATAAAGCTCAGATCTCATTGTCAAATAATTTATTTATGAAGGCAATTACAGAACTCAGTGAAGCGATATATAACTTAAAAGAAACGAAGATAGGAAAGAGTTACATCCTTGAGATTGAAGACAAAATAAACATTTATAAAAAAGAATTAGACATTAAAAAAGAGCCAGAACTGAAAAAAGTTTCTCCTAAATCAGACGAAGAGGATCTTAGAGATAAAATTGCTAAAAGAAGAGAAGAGAGAAGAAAAAGAATAAATGATTTGATGGATAAAAAAAAATAAAAAAAAGAAGATGAAGATTAAATAGTTTCCTGAATTTCGTTTTCAATTTCAGATTGTATTAAACTCGGACTTATAGTTCTTTTTATTGATTCCTCAATAAGATATTCTGTTCTTATTAAATCCCTAATTCCGACCCGAATAGCTTCACTACGATTTGGGAATTTACCTTCTACAACCAAAATTTCTAGTACTTTCAAATACGATTCTGGTAAATTTACTGAAATTAATTTTATTTTAATCACCAAATATCTAAGTTATCTAGAAAAACTCTTAATTTTTCTATACCATTAAATATCACGTCCATATATATAAGCATTTAGTGGAAATCGACCCCAAGTAATCCGACGAATTAAAATTAGACATCATCTCACGACTTTAATATTATTTTAGATTTTTGTCGGCTCATTGTTAAGATTATCTAACAACATTTCGCTACCAAAAACTTTTTATATGTCACATAGTATATATGTTATATCTTATATGTAACACATAATAATTAATAAAAATATAAAATAAAAGTATGATTGAATATGGCTGATATTGAAGCTCAGTTAAAAGCCCACCTAAAAAATGGAGCCGATTGGGAAAAGATGGAAACTCCTGTACGTGGAGTTTCTGTAGTAAAGGTCCCTGCGACTAAAACTAGACCGTCATTATTATTTCTTGAAATTAATCCATTAAAAGATGACGGTAAACCAATGAAAAGAAAAGGCTTATTTGTTGGTTCAAAAGAAATGCTGATAAAATTTGGAGAAGCATTGCAGGACGATAAAGTTTATCAATTAATTGTTGAATTGGAAAAAATTAATCCCGAAGGGGCTACAGAGGGAACAACTAAAAAATTAGAAATGTAAATTTGTTGGTTGTTTTCTTTTTTTTTTAATTTTTTTTTAAATCATTTTCGAAGCAATTTTAAATGTGGAATACTTTATTTCTTTAAATATTCACTCTATTAATTATTTAAAATATTTGAAGTTAAAAGTCTTAAAAAACATTTGAAGTGATTATATGGGAGAAGAATTTGATGGAAAACATTGTATTCAATGTGGTGGAGAGAGCTTTCGATTAGTTAACGACGATTGGATGTCGAGGACATTTCGGTTTGTTGAAAAAGGTCAATTAAAAATGTGTGATGGCTGTGGAGCTAAATATCTTGTGTGTGGTCAGTGTGGAT
>DATKTW010000078.1:0-7728 GCA_035530895.1 Candidatus Nanopelagicaceae bacterium | reverse complement strand
CTTTTAGCCTTATTTAAGTCACTTCCTTTCCTTGTATTAATCCTGATTTACTTAAATTTAATTTTTATTATTTTCCTAAATTCTTTTATGAGGAGAAGGGAAAAGAAATATGAGCAATTATAAAAAAAACAGGGAGAGATTTATACGGGACTTCCTTAGGTAAGGTTTCGTCTAACATAGCTACTCATTTGTTATTATTTTTTTCCGAAACTAAACTACAGAATTAAGACAGTATGCTGCGATAGAGAAGTAACATTAGAAGCTTTTTGACCAACACGAAATCGCAAAATCTTACTATTAAAACGAGATTTTAATGCATCTAAAACAACCTTTTAATTAACTTACAACTTTTTTGCCAACTCTAAAAGGATTCTTAATATATTTAAATCATAATACATAGGAATAATTTATCAACATATAGAATTTAAAAAATACATTTCACAGAGCATAAAAAATGACAGAAAAAGGAAAAAGAGAGCCAGGTCAAGAGAACGCGGTTTTTGTTGGTCGTCGTCCTACGATGAATTATGTAATGGCTGTAATGATGGTCCTAAATAAAGGAGAAGAATGCACCGTAAAGGCTCGTGGTAGAGCGATTTCTCACGCCGTCGATATTTGCGAGATCTTAAAAAACCGCTTTTTGAAAGGAGTTGAATATAAAGAGATTCGCATCTCTACTGAGGTACTTAAGGGCGAGGATGGTCGTGAAAATAATGTAAGCTCAATAGAGATCGTTCTTTCGCCTCCGAAGTAAATAGAACTCGAGTTTTTTGATGGGTTTATCAATTTAATTATGTAAGATTTAAGTTGGCTGATCTTAATCTTCTTTTCTCTCATATTTTTTATACTGATCTTTTACCTCGTTAAAATCTAAGGTTATTAGTGTGTGGCCTTTATGATTTACTTCAAAAAGCCTTATAAGATTTTGATTTTCTGGATTATTTGGATGGATAATTATATATTCTCTACACTTTATACAGGCTCGAGCCCTAATTTTTAACACCTCAAAACAGAAATCTCTAAAGAAAATATAGTTATAGAGTATTCAGGGAGGCCTTCTTTGGGCACGCTCGAATCTTTCCCTTCCAGTTCTTTTTTAATATCCTCAATTACTAAAGCTAACTGTTGAATTCGATTTAAGTTATCTACTTCTGACTTATCTTCCACAATACATCACTAGGTTGTAGATCAAATCCTATTTTTGTCTATTTTTATTAATTATTGAACATAACTTAATTTAAGCTTATATTATGATCGAATTTTTTGATTTTCTCAACTAATTAGATCAACAATATACTCGAATTTTTCGCGAACACAAGCTCTTTCTCTGCGATATACTTGCTCTCTTTAACGGCTAGGTTGGCTATAGAAATTAAATCCCTGTCGTTCACTATTTTCAAGCATTCTACCGCTTTCATGCCCCACGTTTTCACTCTAATGGTAAACCCTTCTTCTTCTAAGAACATGGTAAATAAGAACGATTTATCGCCCGATTTCATGACTCAAAGGTTTTAAGTTATTCTTGGCCGTTGTTTCTTTTTAATTGCTAATAATGAATCTACAGTTGTAGCATATCCTACGCCTTCAATTGTGATAAATCTTAATTCTGGGCCTCCACTACGCACATCTAACGCTTTTTCAGCACATCCCCTTACAATTGTGGATACATAAGGAGTGGGTAAAAATTCTGATCTCAACTGCTCTAGAAGATTATAATTTTCAGCGGTGTTTTTGATCATAAATTGAATTTGATTAACCCACGCATTCCAGAATTCTTCCCATGTCTCAAACTTCTCTGGATCTCCTGTTTTCGGACCAAATTGTTTTTTAGATTTCTTTGGATCATCATTTGGCATGTTTTTTCCATTCCATAACCTTAAAGAAAAGGGCTAGAATCACCTCTAAGATCCAGAGAGGGTCAGATTAATTATATTCGACCTTTTCCGTAGAGAAATGTAGAAATACTAAGAGTTAAATACGAACCAAATAATTAATAATTGGACTTATAGTGCCCAAATTGTTAAAAATATTAAATGAGGTGTAATTTAATGTCGGAAGATGAAATTAAAAACCAAATTAATTCAAAAAAGGAAGAAATAAGTAAAAATGAAGAAGAATTTAAAGAGAGGAGCTCTTCTATTAAAAGCGAAGTTGAGCTGGAGTTCGACCCTAAACTCAACGAGATTAAGTCTAAACTAAATGCTGAACAAGAAGAGTTAAATGAAGCAGTAGATAAAGCTGATGAATGGAGTTTAAAAAAGAAGGAATTAAATGCTTCTGTAAAAGGATTAAAAAAAGAATCGGTAAAATTAATTAATGAAAAAGAGAAAACGTTAAACCTAAAATTGAAGGAACTAGATAGCGAAAAAAAGAAAAGAATTAAAGATGTAAACACGGAAATAAAGGCGTTACAAAAAACGTTAACTGATTTGAAAAAGGCTTCCTCTACGTAAAAAATTGAAAGTAATCCCCACCAAACGCTTGGTCTTCGTCTAAATTCCGTCAAGAAATAAGTTAGGTTTTACTTGATTCCAACAATAAGGATTTAGTCTTAAAAATATGTATTTTTGGAGACATAAATGTTGGAAAAAATGAGTTACTCCGAGCTATTGATTCTATTTTAGACGATAAATTGGACAGTTATGGCAATTATGGGTTTTTCCCTCAGAGGTATAAGCCCTCCTTACAAGAAACAATTCATCTAATTTTGATAATACTAAATTTTTAGCGTTTGATATAAGAAATTAATTTAAAGCCTGTGAAGAAAAAATTGTTAAACTTGAAGAGGAGGTTTCTAAAAAGTTTTTTAATTTTTTTCTAAATATATTTTCTTAAAAATATCATTTTTCATTTTAGTTATTAAATATTAATCCAAATAATTATGGATTTGATATTTTTTTGTCAATATAATCTATTAAAATCAAATCTTCAGGGTCAAGTTTGATTTTTTCTATATCTTTTGATATCTCATTTAAAACATTCTTTTTTTTAGAACGATTTTTTATCTTTGAGATTATCTTAAACTTCAATTTTTCTCTTCTTCTCTTTATTTCTTCTCTGTCTGTCAAATCTTTAATCTACTTATTATTTTCTGTTAATTCTATAAATTGCATATAGTCATAATTTAAAGCTATTTAATTTAAAATTCTTAATTTTTGAAATCTTCTCCTGGAGGATGATATACTTCTTTATGAATTGTATAAGAATCAATAAAATCATCTTCTAAAGGTATAGTTTGAGCACATGAGTTACATGTAAGAATTTTTTTATCCCTATCTTTTGATGGACGCATCATTCCATCACATTTTTCGCAGAATTCAACCATTTTTAATCAATTTTCACATTTTTTATAGATACTGATTTTTTTATAGAAATGCTAGCTCAAATTCATCTTCGACAACATTTTCCATAATCACATCCATATTATCAATCTCTCGTTTTAACTTTAAAATAGCTTTTTTTAAAACTTTCTTCTCTTTAATCCCTGTACAAATAAATTTACCATTAGAAAATAGTAGAAATACAGCTCGGGGATCTTTCATGTTATAAATTAATCCTGGAAAGACTTCAGGTTCGTACATAACAAATTCCATCGATATTACTGCTTTATTTAAATTTATAAGTGTATGTAAATCACCATCCGCAACAATATTTACAATAACAATATCGGGATTAGATGATTTAATTCCAATCTTTTTTACCTTTTTTAATAATTTACTAACTGCTTTCTCTACATCTTCTATAATTTTAAGTCCGACAACCACTATTTTACCAGTTGAAAAAATTAAAAATGTAGCTCGAGGTTTTTCTTGTCTAAAAATAACTCCCGGAAATCTTACGGGATGATATTCAGCATTATGCAATTTTCGTGCTACTTTAACAAGATCTATTTTTTTAATGATATCTAGTTTTGCTGTTGCAACAACATTATTTATTTTATAATCGAATACATTTTCATTTATTTCTTGAGAATCATTTATATCTGTCAATTTTACTGCCTTTTTTCATTTTTTATTAATTTATTAATTTCATTTTTATAAAGCTCATGATTATCAGATAATTTCATTTTTTTTAACAATGTGCGAAGCTGTCGTTTAGCAATTGGTCTAAGAGTGTCGAGATTTATCTTAGTGTTTTCAACATCGAGATAGTCGTCTTTATTAAATTCTTCTTTTTTATAATCCGAATGTTCTTTATAGATTTTACCTCGATAATGATATTTTTTACATTTTTTACAATAATATTTATGCATTATAATCACGAGTTCCTTTACACATTTTTAACAATTATATCCTAATTTTATAAAATATGATTTCTAGATTTTGTTTAATCTCGGAAAGGATTTTGGGATATGACAATATAATTCTTAACCGCTTTCTAAAATAAACAACTTTTGGTCATGAGGTATGTAAAATTTATCTTTTTGTTTAATAATGACTGTGTGGAAATATTCGGCTAATCCTAGAAAACCACGTATTACCGATTCATCTTCCTCAAAAACGAATTTTACCGAAACAATTGCGTTATTTAATTTAAATTTAACACTATCTTGAACTCTTTCATCCATCAAGGGAAGTTTTAATTCTGATGCAATTTCATACACTATTTTCATAAAATTTTCTTGTTTATTCATTTTACCACAATTTAAAAGTATTTTATAATTTTAACATAAATCTAATTTACGATATTAACCGCTTACTATTTTTAATTTATAATTAAATATTTCATTAAATTAACCAACTTGAGCATTAAATTAAAACAACTCTAAGATAAAACAATAAATTTCATATTTTATTTCTGTTTGAATATCTCATTTGATATTCAGGTCAATTTAAAGTCACAATTGCGATTAAAGGATATCAAATCATTTTTATATCTAATTTATTAAAAGGAATTAAGTTATTTATTTTTTTTGAAAAATAATAAATAGATTTAGACTTTGTTCTTAAAACTTTAAATAATTTAACGATCTAGTAACTATTCATGTAATTCTTCTTTTTTCCTTCCCAAGTTTTTCAATTTTTATTTCTCTTTTCCTCATTTTGTTATATTTTTAAAAGAGATTTTGGAAAGACCTAATAAATGAATTACTGATCTAATCGTAGGTATTTTTAAATAATTTAGGAGAACAAAGGTAAAGTAAAAAATAGCTTTTTTTATTTTAATCCCATGAAGCTTTCTTTACAGAATTGTCGTCATCTTCCGTATGAATTCTCTTTAAATCTATATCAGAATAACCTGGTATAATATTAAGGATTCTTCTCATGGCATTTTCAACATCTTTAGATGAAGTTAGAAATCTTCCGACTATTAAAATGTCTGCTCCCATTTCTAAAGCATATTTAGCTGTATCTGGTTCAATTCCTCCAGCAACAGCAACTTTAACGCGATCTCGTCCAGAAGCTAATTTTTGGTCCTTGTACAATTCCTTAATTTTAGGGATTGCGGCCCATCTTGTTTTTTGAGCAGCATCTGAGGATTCTGAGCCAGAGCCTTGTTCAACATCAATTGCTCGATGCAAAATGACAACATCAGGAACTTGTTTTAGTTTAGATAATTTTGCGATAGGATCATCTACTTCCATGGTGTCAACAAAACCATAAATTCCCATACGATTAGCTTCTAAAAGGAATTTATCAAGAGATGAGGGCGCCGCTAAACCACTTGCAACAACACCATCTGCGGTTGCGTCAAATGCAAAATCTACTTCTAATTTTCCTACATCCAGAGTTTTTAAATCTGCTACAATAAATTTTTGAGGTGCTAATTCTCTAATTTGTTTTATTGCTTCCATACCATATTTCTTGAGAAAGGGGGTACCAATTTCTAAGATAATTCTGTCACTCTTTGGTAATGATTTTACTACTTTCAAATGATGTTCTATATCTGGATGATCTAAAGCAACTTGGACATATGGGGGTCTCCAAAGCCTTGGTACTCTGATTCCCGCGACAGGGTGTTTTGCTCGATCTTTATCGTAGAAAATTTTCTCAATAGGGGGGTAATTTTTCAAAGCTCTCGAAATTGCTAATTTTGTCGCACCATAGTTATATTGATAGATTTTTCTATAATCTTTTGCATCAGGATGGATAAATACGCTCACGATAATAACCCACTCATCAAGTTTACTCATGGGTATGAGGTTTTCTTCTACAGCATCTGCTATAGCTTTGGCAACTGCGGCTTGAGCTGGACCAAAAATCTTATTAGAATCTTCCATCTTCGAAAGTGTGACTTTTGGGACTATTAAACTTATCGGTTTAGTTAATAAATTAGGACGAATACATGCTAATAATCTCCCATGCCCCACTGATGGTGTACTAAGGGCATTCGCAAAGGAGATTCCAACGGGTCCATCTTTAGAACCAATTATTAAATCAATATGTGCTAAGTTTTCTTCAGCACCCAAAAGGGCTTCCCCTATAAAGTAGTCAATTTTAGCCATAATAAATATAGCGCCTAATTTTTATTTATTTTTTTATATGTTTTAGATATTATATATTATTTCTTAACTACATTAAATTAGAGTTAATTCTCCAAATTAAAATTATCCTTCTCCGATTTGGATAAAAAAAAAATTGAGCAATTGAGAATACATGATTAAAATTGCTGGATGTTAAATATATTCCATACATATTATCTTGCGCAATGTTATTCAAAATGGTGTTACTATTACTGGAAGATAACTGTATCCCATATTGGTTATTGTTGCATTATTTCCCAGAATCGTGTTATCATTACTTTTTAGTAGATATATTCCATACAGGTTATTATTTACAATATTGAATCGAATAATGTAAAATTATATTTTACATTAACGGGCGATTTTTGTTTTTAGAAGAAAAATAACGATATTTCGCAAAATTCGATAAAAATTAGCACCGAATCTTAAAAATCATGAGTGTTTTAATTTTATTTTGTTTTTCTCAGATAAATTAATACTAACCCTATCATTAAAATACATACCATTGGTACGAAAATTATAAGAGGATAACTTGGAATCTCACCGCTACCAGTTTGAACTTTTATCTCTTTTATGACCTCAACGCTTTTTGAAGCAATATGTCCTGCGGTATCATTCGCATAAAATGTAATAGAAATAGTACCATCAGATAATAAATCCCATTCCGCTTGATTGATAGTACCGTTGGAAGTAAAGGTAATGTTCTTTCCGCCGTTTAGCGAATACCACATAGTATACAGATTAGGATCGGTAATCTCGACCGTAAAAGTCGGCGCTGCTGAACCAAATATCTCATCTTGGCTTGGATTCAATATAGTTAGATTTGGAGCTGTTGTATCTTTTATAACATCAACGCTGTTTGAAGCAATACGTCCTACGGTATCATTCGCATAAAATGTAATAGAAATAGTGCCATCAGATAATAAATCCCATGACGCTTGATTAATAGTACCGTTCGAGGTAAATGTAATATTTTGTCCGCCGTTTAGCGAATACCACATAGTATCCAGATTAGGATCGGTAATCTCGACCGTAAAAGTCGGCGCAGCAGAACCAAATACCTCATCTTGATTTGGCTTCACTATAGTTAGATTTGGAGCTGATGTATCTTTTATAACATCAATGCTTTTTGAAGCAATATTTCCTGCGGTATCATTCGCATAAAATGTAATAGAAATAGTGCCATCAGATAATAAATCCCATTCCGCTTGATTGATAGTACCGTTCGAGGTAAAGGTAATGTTCTTTCCGCCGTTTAGCGAATA
>DATKTW010000077.1:0-4249 GCA_035530895.1 Candidatus Nanopelagicaceae bacterium | reverse complement strand
TTATTTTCTATAGTAATTGTTTTATTAGGATTTAGAAAGAAAGCTAATTATAAGAAATAAATCTCCCTAATAAGCCAATCCCTTTAGTATCTGGACGGTTGTATATTGATTTTTCCCGCCCATCCTCAAAAAATCCATCGCTTCTTCAATTCCTTCGACGGTCAAGTTATACATTGGGATAATGCTTGAAATTATTTTCCTCGTCCATGGTACCCACTCCAAACGAATTAATTCAGGATTTAGCCATACTACATTATTCTTGAAATGGTTAGCAATCTCTCTGATATAATAAATTCCGGGCATTTCGTTACGGTGATAATAATAGATTGAACCATATCGTTCTGTTAATTCCCATGATGCCATGGCAGCGTCACCCACAACGACGATTTTGTATTTATTATCGTACTTTTTTATAAAATCTTCGAAGTCTATTGCTTCTTCAGGATTTCGTTGTGCGTTAAAGTAAAGTTTATCGTAAACACAGTTATGAAAATAATAAAACTTAAAATCCTTCCAGTGTGACATATTATTAGATGCTGAGAAAAGAAGATTAACGAGATGAGCATACGGAGTCATGCTTCCTCCAACATCCATCAAAAGAACGAGTTTTACGTTATTTTTGCGACGTTTTTCGACTATAATTTCGATATCTCCACCATTCTTCGCAGTTTTGTCGATGGTTTTATCCATATTAAGCTCGTCAAGTTTCCCAATTTCTTCTAATTTTTTTAGACGTTTTAACGCAACTTTTATTTGACGAGTGTCGAGCACGATATCCTTTCTATAATCAGAAAATATTCTTTTTTGGGCGATTTGAATAGCCATGCGCATTCCAGAAGATCCACCTATCCTCATCCCCATCGGATTTTGTCCCGAATTACCAAACGGAGAAGTTCCTTGAGTTCCTACCCAGTGGTCTCCTCCGTTGTGTTCTTCGTCTTGTTTTTGCATAAGGTCTTCGAATTGCTTCTGCATTTCTTCGAGGTTAAAAAATTGGCTTAGCATCTCTTGAAAATTACCATCTACTTGTGATAGGTCCATATTTTTTTGTAACCAATCCCAAATCTCCTCTTTAACCTTCTCCGGCGCGTTTATTAATTTGTTTCCGTCTAGGTCTTCATTGAGTTTCTGGAGCAATCCTTCTAGGAATTGTTGGAGGTCCTCAATATTTAAATATTGTTGGTATTCTCTTAATAGAATTTTCAAGCCTTCGATTAACTCGGGAATAGTGATTTCCTGGTTTAACCAGTCCCATATCTCTTGCTTTATATCGTCGGGAAATTTAATGACAGCATTTTTAAAAAAATTAGCAAACGCGATATCGTAAATATCAAAGTGATGTTCATTTTTACATAGGATTGAGCGCGATATGTAATAAAACTCGACCATATTGTGGATAAGACCTTTATTTAACGCTTCTATCAAGGCCATATATTCCGTTATACTGACCGGTAATCTTTCCTTGAGATAATAAAAATACTCTACAAACATTTAAGCTAAAATCAAAAATATTAATTCTTCTAATGTATATAAAATTAATTTACAAATATTAGGTTTCTCATAATTAAAAAAATACTAGTAGTTTTCAATTCTCTATTAAGGATAAGTTAAATACAATAGGAATCGATCGTTTTAGAGATTAAAATTGAAAAGAATAAATAGTATGTAATACATATTTACATATATGAGAACTAATATAATAATTGATGATGCTCAAAAAAACAAATGGTGGGAAATTAAACGGGAAGCTGCTAGTTTGAATATGAAAATTGGTGATTATCTAATATTTTGCCATGAATTTAGAAAGAAAAATCAAGAAAAAGAGGCGTTATTAAAGATCTTAGAAACACCGTTAGGAGGAGGAGAAAAAGAAATTGATGCCATCAAAGCGAGTAAAAGTATGTGGAAAATATGAGAGGAATAGACTCAAATATAATAGTTTACGCTTTAAACAGTGACCTACCTGAGCATGAACCATGTAAAAAGTTGTTTGAAAAGATAGCAGTTGCAAAAGAAGTCGTGGGAATTCCGAGTATAGTATTCATGGAAAGTTACCATGCTCTGGTGTATAAATTTAAGTTTTTATCTTCTGAAGTTAAACGTCGTCTTACTGCAATTATAGATTCAGAGAATGTAATTATTTATAATATTTCCACTTCAACAATATTATATGCTTTTGAAATTGCTAGTCAATATAAAATGGGGGGACGAGATTCCTTGATCGCTGCTTGTTTGTTAGAAAATAATGTTAAGAAAATTTATTCACACGACGCAGATTTTGATAAAATTAATGAAATTACTAGACTAGATCCTATAAATAAATCCTCGCTCTAGCTTATTAAACCTTAATTTTTAAACCACTTTTCTTTAACATGGATAGATATTTATCTTAAAACCACATAGTCGCATCGGCTTCTAGCACTAAATCGTTCAATGTTGCTGCCCCAACAATTTTCAATCCTGGAATTAAATCAGCAGTTTCCCAACCTAACATTCTTTTTGAAGCTTCGCAAACAAAAATTTCGATACCTTCCGCAAGCGTTTTATCAATCATTTCCCTGAGCGTAGGGAAGTTTCCCGCTTTAATCTCCTCTGCTTTGCCAGGTTTTAAGATCCTTAATCCTTGACCTAAATAATAAATAAGTGCTTTAACATCCATTGCTTTAGCTGTCTGTGCTAATACATGTGGTGAATACTGGCGTTCAGGATCATCGCTAGTTTGCACATACAGAATAAATTTTTCTTTATCACTCGTGATTCCTCACCTCATTTTTAAATTATAATATGAATAGATATTATTTTTAGTATAAAGTAGCGTAATGCTTAAAGATAATCTAAAACTAATAAATCTCCCCTTTATAGTTTAAAAAATAAATGATGAATGTAAATATTAAATATTCGAAAATTCTCGCTAGTTCTTTAAACTATGATATAGAGTTCAGAGAATGACTAAATAGAAATTTACTAAGAAATTATTTTTAATGTAGTAAGTTCATATATAATATAAGAAGGAATTGTTAAGTTATACACAAATTAATGTGTTTTGGAGAAAAATTCATGTCATACATATTTTATAATAAAAGGGGAAGTCTTATAGCTTACACCGGAGATAATTGCCATATCTTTAGCTTTACTGGAGAACCACTAGCATACATCAATGAAGATTCTGTTTACACCTATGAAGGAAAGCATTTAGGTTTTTATCAAGACGGTTGGATTAGAGATAACGATGGAATGTGCGTTTTGTTTACTAAAGATGCTAAAGGTGGACCTCCTCGAGCAATGCAAGATATAGGTCCTGTTAAAAGTCCAAAATCAAAAATTCCTGTGAAGAAGCCAAGAGAACATCAACTTAAAAAGCCAGAAATAAAGCAAGTCTGGTCAGATCTATCATCAGTAAAATTTTTTGAACAATAATTCGTTCCTGATATCGGATATTTTTATGTTGGAAATTTAATTTTCTCTAACGCAACCTCAAGGTCTTTTTCTTTTTTAAGGAGAACACCTAAAAAGGGTATGCCTCGTTTAAGTTCGTCTAAACTTATTCCACTTTTTAACAAAACACCGATCCAATCAAGGAGTTCCGATGTTGAGGGCATTTTTCTCAATTTCGTTATAGCTCTTAGTGCATAGAAGTGTTTAAGGCATTGTTCCAATAGATTTTCCTTTAAATTAGGATAGTGAAGATTACAAATATCTGCCATAAATTCCTTAGATGGAAATTCGATCCAATGAAATACACATCTTCGTAAAAACGCATCAGGTAATTCTTTTTCGTTATTTGAAGTAATAATTACAATTGGTCGAGTTTTAGCCTTCACAAACTCTTTTGTTTCTTTAACATAAAATTCCATTACATCTAACTCTTGTAAAAGATCGTTGGGAAATTCGATATCTGCTTTATCAACTTCATCAATTAGTAAAACAACCTGTTCGTCAGAATCAAAAGCTTCGCCTAAAGGTCCGAAAGTAATATAATCTTTTACAGTATCAACATTTCGATCCTCGCTTCCAAATCGACTGTCGTTTAGCCTTTGGACTGTATCATACATGTAACACCCATCTATTGCTTCTGTTGTGCTCTTTACATTCCATATAATAAGTTTTTTTCCCAATGATTCGGCAATTGCATGAGATAACAGTGTTTTTCCAGTACCCGGCTCACCTTTTACCAATAACGGTCGAGTTAAGGCAATAGAAACATTTACAATATTTCTCAGTTGAGGGTCGGCAAGATATTTAATTCTAT
>DATKTW010000076.1:0-10738 GCA_035530895.1 Candidatus Nanopelagicaceae bacterium | reverse complement strand
CAACTTATTGAGTATAAAACAGGGTATACCATACCAGAACTAGCACAACTCGCATTCTATGAACAATGGGCTAACGGTACTATTCAGGGTCTAAGTGCTTTACCTGATGGCTTTTTAAATGAAATTAGTGCTTCCTTTGCGGGTGCTCCCTATTTCGAAGTTGGATTACCAAGTCCTAGTAACCTTTCACTTACTGAAACTATGAATTTATGGGATGAAGCGAATTCTTACGCTTTTGTTAATATGAGTGGGATTTTAGTATGGGTTGGTGCGATGCAAGGAAATGTAACCCTCCAAGGTTATTTAATCGGAGCATTTGGTATCACTGGAGATCAATTAACCATACTACTAGGTTGGCTAGGGAATTTTCTCACAGTACGAGTTCCACAACTTATTGAGTATGAAACAGGGTATACCATACCAGAACTAGCACAACTTTCATTTTATGAACAATGGGCTAACGGTACTATTCAAGGTCTAAGTGTTTTACCTGATGGATTTTTAAATGAACTTAGTGCTTCCTTTGCGGGTACGCCATATTTCGAAGTTGGATTACCAAATCCTAGTGGACTTTCAATTACTGAAACTATGAATTTATGGGATGAAGCAAATGCTTACGCTTTTGTTAATATGGATGGTATCTTAGTCTGGCTTGGAGCAACTACAAACACATCTCTTCAAAGTGCATTAATAACAACGTTTGGTATATCTGCTGGTGAATTAACAGTACTTCTAACCTGGTTGGGTAATTTTCTCACAGTACGAGTTCCACAACTTATTGAGTATGAAACAGGATATACGGTACCCGAACTAGCACAACTCGCATTCTATGAACAATGGGCTAACGGTACTATTCAAGGTTTAAGTATTTTACCTGATGGATTTTTAAGTGAACTTGATCCACCTTTACTAGGGCCACCCTACTTCGAAGTAGGCTTAACAGAAGGTTCAACAGGCTTAACAGCTTCACAATGTGATGCACTCTGGGATGAGACAAGCGAATATTCACTCGTAAGTGCAAGTGGAATAAATAAGTGGTATAACGCAGAATCATCCAGTACTACATATGATGATTTAAGAACAAATAATGATGGTCTTTCTACTGCGCAAATGACCCAAATTCTTGATTGGCTACCACAATTTAGGGATGAAATCGTAAATGCGTTAGCAAAGGAGGAATTGAGCTTACCGATGGAACCATATGCTCTTGGAAATGCACTCCTTATTGGTCTAGGAGTAGGAGGAGGATCATTAGCCGCTTTAGGCATAGTACTATTAATACTATCGAAGAGAAAATAAAACTTCCAAAATATATTCTATAAACTAATTCTTTTTTTTTTTCTAATATACTTATTATTTAAAGTATTAACGCTCATAATATAGAGTGAAGATTAATGAGTTAAAGATCCTTATTTTATCCAGATTCAGTTAACCTCTTCATTAGCACTTTTACTCAAATTAAATCCCCTTAGATTTAAAAATGGTGCTAATGATAATATGAATAAAAATTTTCTTAGTTAAGCTTAAGATGGACACCATCCTTAAGAAAGTGATTTTTTTATTTCAGGTACTTCCCTGTAACCGATTTCACATTCGCTACTATATCTTGAGGAGTCCCCAAAGCTATGATCTCTCCTCCATTTGGACCCCCTTCAGGTCCCAATTCTATAATATAATCACAATATCCCAAAATGTCAAGATCATGTTCAATAATAAGTACACTATTTCCCTCTCGAATTAATTGTTCTAAAAGTTCTATTAGTTTCACTGCATCATAAAAAGATAAACCAACTGTAGGTTCATCTAAAATGTATAACGATTTCGTTTTTCTGGCTCTTCCAAGTTCTTTAGCAAGTTTTACTCGTTGAGCTTCTCCGCCGCTCAATGTTGGAGCAGGTTGTCCTAATGTTATATATCCCATATCGATATCTTCAAGTATCTGCAAGACATTAGATATGCTGGTATCTGCTGCAAATAATTTCGATGCTTCTGAGACGGTCATATTTAATACATCTGCGATTGAATTACCTTTGTGATTCACTTCTAATATCTCTGGTTTATACCTGAGTCCGTGGCATTCCTTACAAACAATATTAAAACTACTTAAAAATGATATTTTTAGATCTTGTTCACCTGTTCCTTTACAGGATGGACATCGTCCTTTATCAGAATTATAGGAAAAATGGCCTGAAGTATATTTGCGTTTTTTAGATTCAGCTAATTTTGAAAAAATATTTCTAATTTTATCCCAAATTCCAATGTATGACGCAGGTGTAGATGTTTTAACTCTTGAAATTGGTTTTTGATTTACAACTATAACTTCATCTAGATTTTCCCATCCGCTAACCATTCCAGAATACTCAAAAAGCTCATCACCATTTTCTTCCTCACCATTTTCACTATCTTCATTTTTATTTTTATCTACGCCTCGCTTGAAAAACGGTTGCAATAATGGAACTAATGTATCTAGGATTAGAGAGCTTTTTCCAGATCCAGATACTCCCGCAATTCCTACCATCATGCCTAAAGGGATTTTGACTTCAATATTTTTTAAATTATTTGTGTTGGCATTCCTAATAGTAAGAAAATCTGTTGAATCACCTATAACTTTTTTTAACTCGTTCGGTTTTTGGGGTAATGATAATTGTCCACTAAGAAATTGCCCAGTATAGGAATTACTAACTTTTTTTAACTCATCTAATGTTCCTTGGAAGACCAATTCTCCCCCATTAATTCCTGCACCTGGACCAATGTCGATAATCTCATCAGCTATCTCAATAAAGCGTTTATCATGCTCTACAATTATGATAGTATTTCCTAAATCTTTTAATTTCTTCAACATTTTTATTAATGAGTCTTTTTCTCGTTCATGCAAACTCATACTTGGCTCGTCCAGAATATATATAAGGGAATCAATGCCTGCATCTAAATGAGTCATTAATGATAATCTCTGGAGTTCTCCACCACTTAATGTGGGTAATGCTCGATTTAAATGAATATATGATAATCCTACATCTCTCATACTATTTAATCCTTTGATTACTAACTCACATAAATTCTTTCCCTGTATAGTTGAGAGAATAGTTTTGTTCAATTCAACTAGAAAAGAGATTAATTGGTCGATAGGCATCATTGCTAGCTCTCCTATATGTTTATCTCCAATTTTAACGCTTCTTGCTTGCTCGTTAATTCTATATCCCTCACACTCATCGCATTTTTTTAAAGACATGAAATTTTTATTAATCTTATTTCGTCGATATACACTTTTTGATTCGCCAAGAGCACGCTCTATATGGGGAATAATTCCCTCAAATTCTCTTTCTAATATCCCAGTAAATGTTTTAGACTCCCAATTAAATGGTAGCTTCTTTCCACTCCCATATAAAAAGATTTGTTTAACATTTTCTGGTAAATCTTTATATGGAGTTGTAATATCAAAATCGTAAAATTTGGGTAGTTGTTCTACAAATCTGATTTGATCTGCAAATACTGCTGAGCCGGCTTTAGTAATTTGAATAAGATTTCTATTATGATCTTGAACAATTAATTCTTCAGTAAGATGCATTTGATATCCCCGTCCTTTACAAGCCAGACACATTCTAGTCTCTTAGATATATTCAACAGAGAATTCCAGAGGGCTCATTAAAGGAGAAATTTTTGATTTCCTTTCGTTCTATCACCATTCCACATAAGTCACACTCCAAATTTGACTGATTTACCGGTTCTTTACAGATTGGGCAAAGAAGGATACCTTCAGTTGCATATAACATCCGTAATAAATTATATAGTCTAGTTTTGGTCCCAACCGTAGAACGAGGATTAATCTCTCGAGTTATCCTTTGTTCTACGGCTACAGTGGGACTTAAACCTTCAATTCTATCAAAAGGCTTTTCATCTTCAAATTTAGGGGGGAATCCTATTGATTGAAGGTATCTATTCATACCTTCATCAAATATAATATCAAATGCCAAACTAGACTTACCTGAACCTGATACACCTGTAATTAGAACTATTTTTTTTTTTGGAATTTCTACATCAATATTTTTCAAATTATGTAGTCTTGCTCCATAAACTTTGATTTCATCCATTTTTAATTATTTAATCTCCGTTTTTTATTTCCTTTATAATATACTCAAAAAATTTAATATCTGAATCCGAAATCTTAATTGGATGTAAAAATAAACCTTTTAGATTCAATGGAAGCTCAAAATATTCATTCAACATATTTTCTAAATCTTTTTATAATTTTTTATTTTATTTACTGAGCTCGTAAATGCTTTAATATGCTGGTCTTCTATCAAAATTGGAAGCATCGAAAAAGCAACATAAAAGTGTTAATTATTTCTTCCATAATATTCACTAATTATATTAAAGACATTATGCTTTAATACCTTAAAGCCTAAATCCGTTATTTTATATACTTCAACAATAAGATTGTCAATTACTTCTATCCATTTTTCTGTTTATTTCTTTTTTTCTAATTTTTTAATTACTCAATCTATAGATGTTCTTCTAATATTAGTTCAATTTCGCATATTTCGTTCTTCAATTTTTTTATTAAGATTTTACTTTTATCTTCTAATTTTGTTCATTTCGCAACATAAACTTCATTGGATATCTGATAAATAATTTTTAATTCATTAAATGTAGGATCTAAACCTATAAACTCAATATTAGATACATTTATACCTCTACGACATAATAAGTCCATATACTCGCTCATACTTGTTATTACTATGTTCTTCAGGGCATAAATTTGATGTAACATTTAAATCTGATACAGCATTCACTTAATCACCTATTTATAATCCTGCTGCTTTTAATTGCTCTAACAATTCTTTTTGCTTCTTGTTAGTTCTCTTTGGAATTTTAATTTTTACCCTTACTAGCTGGTTTCCTCTCTCCTCAGAGTTTAATTTATAAAAACCTTTATCTTTTAATCGTAATACTGTCGAATCTTTTGTTCCCGCAGGAACTGTAACATTTATTGTATTCTCTATTCCTGGTACTTGAATTTTACCTCCTAATGTAGCAGTGGTAAATGGAATTTCGTGATCGATATAAATATCATCACCGTTTCTTTGAAATAATTTATGATCTTTTACATGGACTGCTATGTACAAATCTCCTGAAGAACCTCCATTTTCACCGGGCATTCCTTTTCCTTTAAGTCTAAGTTTTTGATCGTCTCGAACTCCCCGTGGAATTGTTACTGACAATATTTGATTCGACCCTGTAGTAGGGTCTTTATATTGAACTTGTCTTTTCCCTCCAAGGAAAGCGTCCATAAAGCTTATTTCCATGTCGTACCTTAAGTCTTCTCCTTCTCTTGGATAATTTTGCGGACTAGTGGTTCTCGCCCTCGTACTTCCTTCCCTATTGGAAAAAACATCAAAAATATCACCTAAATCGTTAAAAAAATCATGACTGCCCGATGATTGTCTTCTCTTGGAGTTTCTAGAGTTTCCAGAGTTGCCAAAAATCTCACTAAAATCAAAATTCTCGGGCGTTTCAGAGGTTGAATAATAATATGTAGTTCCATCAGGACCTCGTTGCACTCTTGCTCCTCCCGGTGCGCCTCCCCCTTGTTGATATGATGATGTGTCTCCTTCTACGACTCCAAATTTATCGTACATTTCTCTTTTTTTATCATCACTTAAAAAACTATATGCTTCATTTATTTCTTTAAATTTCTCTCCTGACTTTCCCTCGTTAGGATTGACATCGGGATGATATTTTCTTGCTAATTTTCGAAATGCTCTTTTAATTTCTTCCTTGGACGCGCCTTTCTCTATCCCTAACACATTATAATAATCTTTTGCCATAATTTTCAACCCCTTTCAATCTAAATTCATGGAAAAAAAAATAATAAAAAAAATTAAATTTGAACTTAATCGTATTCAGCATCTACTATGTCATCGTCTTGACCTGAAGCTCTACGGAATTTCTCTTGTTCAACTTCGTCTTTAGTCTTTCCATGTTGTCCATAATTATCTCCGCCCATACCTCCAGGTGGAGGGCCTTGATCTGGAGCTTGTTGCTGTCCGTAAATTCGAGATGAAACTTCGTGTAGAGAATTTTGTAAAGTTTCCATTGAACTCTTTATTCGAACAACATCATCAGATTCCATTGCACTCTTGAGCCCAGAGATTTTTTCCAGAATATTAGATTTTAAGTCTCCTATTACCGACTCATTTTCTTTCAATAACTTCTCAGTTTGATATACTAAGGCCTCAGCGTGATTTTTTGTTTCAGTTAATTCTTTAAACTTTTGATCTTCGTCAGCGTAACTTTCAGCTTCTCTTACTTTTTGGTTGATTTCGTCTTCTGACATTTTAGTTGATGCCGTAATCGTTATTGATTGACTTTTACCAGTTCCTTTATCTTTCGCTGAAACGTTGATAATCCCGTTTTGATCGATATCAAATGTCACTTCAATTTGAGGTATACCTCGTGGAGCAGGTGGTATCCCAGTCAAATGAAACTTTCCTAAAGTAATGTTATCAACAGCTTTTGGTCTTTCTCCTTGTAATACGTGAACTTCCACTGCAGGTTGATTATCAACAGCCGTAGAGAAAGTCTCCGCCTTTTTAGTTGGAATCGTAGTGTTTCGGTTAATCAATTTAGTAAATACGCCGCCTAAGGTCTCAACTCCTAAGGATAATGGAGTGACATCTAATAATAATAAGTCTTCTACCTCTCCAGTTAAAACACCACCTTGAATAGCAGCACCCATAGCAACGCATTCCATAGGGTCTATACTTCTTTCAGGCTTTTTCCCTAAGAAATTTTCGAATATTTTTTGAACGCTTGGCATTCTCGTTGGTCCACCAACTAAAATTACTTTATCAACTTCTCCTTTGGTTAATTCCGCGTCTTTCAAAGCTTTAATTATAGGTGCTTCTAATCTTTTTAAAATTGGATCAATCAGTTGTTCTAATTTTGCTCTTGTGATACTCATAGTAAGATGTTTTGGACCTTTATCTGTTGCTGTTATGTACGGTAAATTAATATCAGTCGAAACTGAAGTAGATAATTCGATTTTAGCTTTTTCAACCGCTTCTTTAACTCTTTGTAACGCCATAGAATCATTGCTCAAATCAACGCCTTCTTTATTCTTAAATTCATCAACAAAATATTGTACAAGAATTCTGTCCATATCGGTTCCACCTAATTGAGTATCTCCCGCTGTCGAGATTACTTCAAAGACTTGATTGTCCATTTCCATTATTGTAACATCAAATGTACCACCACCTAAATCTAAAACTGCAATTTTTAACTTCGCATTTTTTTTATCTAACCCGTATGCTACAGCCGCGGCAGTAGGTTCGTTAATTAAACGTTTAACATTCAATCCTGCGATCTGACCCGCGTCTTTGGTAGCTTGTCTTTGATTATCGTTAAAATATGCAGGCACTGTAATAATAACATCTGTTACTTCTTCGCCTAAATAAGCACTTGCGTCTTCTTTGATTTTTCTCAAAATCATTGCTGAAATTTCCTGTGGCGTGTATTCTTTGTTATCGATTTTCACTTTATAGGATGTTCCCATCTTTCGCTTTATTGCTGTAATTGTTCGATCAGGATTCGAAATTGCTTGCCTTCTCGCAGGTTCTCCGACCAACCTTTGCCCATCCTTTGTAAACGCTACAACGGAAGGAAAAGCTTTTCCACCTAATGTATTACCTTCGGTACTAGGAATAATCGTAGGCTTACCACCTATTAATACCGCAGCAGCTGAATTGGAAGTTCCTAAATCTATACCAATTATTTTTACCATATTTTCTCACTTTTTTTTTTAATTTTTATTATGTTTTTTGTTTAAATTTATAATTTTGATTTGGTTTTTGATATCTTAACCCCAGCGGGTCTCAATACCTTGTTATTTAAATAATAACCTTTATTTAATTCTTCAATTATAGTATTTTCAGGGAGTTCTTCATTCACTTCAACCATTAATGCTTCGTGTTTGCAAGGATCAAACTTTTCACCCTCTGAAAGCATAGGTTTTACTCCCTCTTCTTCTAATATCTTTTGGAAATTCGTTATTATCATTTCAAACCCTTTTTTTATTGAATCGTTCAAATCTAATTCGTTTAGCACTTTTAGTGCTCTTGTTAAATCCTCATAAAGTTTAACAAATTTCGTTAGCAATTTTTCCTTGTATTTAAGTTCATATCTCTCATTTTCGCGCTGATTCATTTTTCGGTAATTTTCATATTCTGCTTGGACTCTCAATAAGGAATTCGAATATTTCTCCGTTTTTTCTTCCAGTTCTTTTAATTTTCTTCCATCCTGCTTTAGCAATTCAATTTGTTTTTCTAATTCGGTTTTCTTCGCGACAATGTCTCTATATTCCTTCACAATCGCTTCACATTTTTCTGAAGCTTCTAAAAGTTGCTTATATTTTTCCTTCGTAATAGTAACCTTGTTATAAGGGTCTTCTAAAGCCCTTCTTTCTTTAATAATATTATTATAATCTTCGAATACCATGATTTCTCCTAGTAGTTTATTGGCATTAGTTAATTTTCAATGATTTCGTGACAATACTTAATATATCTTACTTTATCTGATATATTTATAACTGCTTTGATTTCTCTATTTAAATCTATCGACTTTAAAACATAAATAACCAAAATCTGTTTTAAATTTCTAATATATTCCTTTCTAGTGATTTTTTAGCTTGAGTTATGCGGAAATCAAAAAATCAAGACATAGCAAATATTTAAATTAGATATCGTCTGGTTTTTTAATAAAATAGACGAAAAGCCATTGAAGATCTGCCAGATAAATTAAGTCATTTAAATTTTATTGATAAAGGTTTATTAGAGAATTTGATCTTATTAATTGAAAATGGCGAGGATAATGAGATAAGGATAAAGCTATTAAAGAAATTTAGCCAAACGAGAAATAAAGTGGAAAATTTTTTTAAATTTCATGAAAATTTATTAATTTCTGTTCTTTAATTTCTGTTCCGAATGAAGCAATAAGACTTACGATTATAGATATAATTCTATATTCTTTTAGCGAAATATGTTCTGGCACAATTAATTGGGTGGTATCGCATGGTTTATCACTGAAAATATGATTAAACATTTTACTACTTGGTTCATTGAAACTGAAGTGTTTAATCTCCAAACTTCTACAACCATCCCACATATATCACATTCAAGATGTTCGTTTAATGGTTTTTTTATAAATAGGACAGATTAATATACACTCTGTTACATATAACATTCTTAAAAGATTATATAATCTAGTGTTTGTACCACTGTAGAACGAGGATTAAATAGGCGAGTTGTTCTTTGCTCCACTGCTACGGTAGGACTTAACCCTTCAAGTAAATCAAACGGTTTTTCATCTTCAAACTCTGGAGGAAATCCAATGGATTGTAAATATCGATTCAATCCCTCGTCAAAAATAATATCAAAAGCTAAACTTGATTTACCAGAACCTGATACGCATGTAATTAGGACCACTTTCTTTTTAGGGATTTCTACATTTAAATCCTTTAAATTATGAAGTCTTGCTCCAAAAACCTTTATTTCATCCATTTTTCATCCATTGACCTCCATTTTTTAT
Organism: Candidatus Nanopelagicaceae bacterium; assembly: GCA_035530895.1. Classification (GTDB taxonomy): domain Archaea; phylum Asgardarchaeota; class Lokiarchaeia; order Sigyniarchaeales; family SOKP01; genus SOKP01. The sequence goes on along the minus strand of DATKTW010000076.1, from coordinate 1,156 downwards.
TTCTTTTATAATATACTCATAAAACTTAATATCTGTATCCAAAATTTTAATTGGATGTAAAAATAAACCTTTTACATTCAATGGAAGCTCAGAATATTCATTCAACATACTTTCTAAATCTTTTTTATGATTTTTCATTTTTTTTATGCGTTTAATAAGTTGCTTGTGGATCGTTTTCTCTTCCACAGCTGCTACATTGATTATAATAAAACATCAAGGGTTGCCCACATTCTTGACATGTCCACAATATCTCTTGTTCTTTAGACCACTTTTCAAGACTCAACTTAGCTATTTCTTCCACATTATCAGGGATTCTATGACGATAATTAAATCTAATATCACCTGGATGAGAATTTATTAGTTTCCTTTCAATTTCCTTACAAGGAAAATCCTCACACTCGCCACAGTATTGAATCTCCTTTAGTTCAATACAGCATTTACGAATTTTGCAACCCCATTTTGATTTTCTATTTTGGTTTTTATTATTAGGTCTACATCCCAAGCATGTCTTCTTTTGATAAGAAGGACAAGCTCCACAATATAGCCCACAATAACTAATTTTTTCACACATATTTAGGGTCTCCTTATTCTATATTCGGATTGATTTTATTACCACAATCAAAACATTCAGCATCGTGGACGCAAATCTCTCCACCGCATTCCGGACATCGATATAGTTTTTCTTTTTCTTGAAGCCATCGTTCGAATCCAACCTCTTGAAGTCTCTTCAAATTCTTAACCGGACTCACACCATATTTTGTATAATATCTCTCATCAATGCTTTTCAAGTTTGAACATGGAAAAGTGTTGCATTCGTAACAGAACTCAATTTCGTTTTTTCTTATTAACGCACAATCTCTTTTTATAAACGAACAATTTTTATTTTGAATCCGACAGCCTTTACAACCACGCTTATACCCTTTTTCTTCTAAGAGATCTTTTTTCAATAACAAATATGATCTACAAGCACCACAATAACCTCCACATGGAGCTGCTAAATTTTTTTCATACATCTTATTTCTCCTCAAATTTTCAGTTTATTTAATTTATTAAACAAAATTTCTTCCTGGTTTTGGATATCGTAAGCAATACCTTGTAGTTCTGCTAAATTGATATAATCTAAGCACTCATCTTTGTGTTCTTCTGCGACATCCTT
>DATKTW010000075.1:0-7459 GCA_035530895.1 Candidatus Nanopelagicaceae bacterium | reverse complement strand
GGAGTTTTTTCAAATAGAGATTGTGTTGATGATCTTTTTTATGGTACAGATTATCATTCCCATTTAGGGACCAAAAGAGGGGGTTTAGCGGTAAAAAACTCTGGTGGTTTTCAAAGATTCATCAAGAATATAACGAAGAGCCAATTTAGATCTAAGTTCGATAAAGATATCAAGAAAATGCATGGTAATAAAGGAATAGGCGTAATAAGCGATTACGAAGATCAACCCTTAATAATAAGTTCACGACTAGGTGTTTTTGCCTTATCAACAGTAGGTAAAATTAATAACATAGAAGAACTCGCAAGCGAAGCGTTACAAAATGGAACTCATTTCTCAGAAATGCATGGGGGTGAAATTAATCCTACTGAAATGGTAGCTACAATTATCAGCCAAGGTAATACTTTTAAAGAAGGAATTCAAAAAGCCCAAAACATGATTGATGGTTCATGTACAATGTTAATCCTAACAGATGGAGGTATCTATGCTGCTAGAGACAAATTCGGTAGGACTCCTCTCATTATAGGGGAAAAACTAGGATCATTTGCCGTTGCTATGGAGTCTTGTGCTTTCCCAAACCTTGGATATGAAATAACAAAATACATGGGACCCGGTGAAATTATCTTCATAGATGAAACTGGAATAAAACAAATAGTTCCTCAAGGTGACAGATTACAAATCTGTGCTTTCTTGTGGGTCTATTATGGATATCCTGCTTCTAATTATGAGGGTATAAATGTTGAATCTGTTCGATATAAATGTGGTGCTTATCTAAGAAGAGATGATGATCTGGAAATTGATCTCGTAGCAGGTATCCCTGATTCTGGTACAGCTCATGGATTAGGTTATGCTAACGAAGCACATATTCCTTATGTCCGACCCTTTGTAAAGTATACGCCAACATGGCCTCGAAGTTTCATGCCTCAAGAGCAATCCATTAGAGATACAGTCGCAAGGATGAAACTTATACCGATAAAAGAACTTATCTTGGACAAGCGTCTTCTTTTTTGCGAGGATTCAATCGTGAGAGGTACTCAATTGAGAAGGCAAGTTGAGAGATTGTTTGAATCGGGTGCAAAAGAAGTTCATATGAGACCCGCGTGTCCTCCACTTGTATACGGTTGTAAATTTCTTAACTTTTCTCGATCCCGCTCAGAATTGGATTTAGCAGGAAGATGGGCTATCAAAGAATTAATCGGCAGAGATTTAAAGAACCCAACAGAATATATAAATCCAGAGTCTGATAATTACAAAGCAATGGTTGAAGTTATTAGAAAACGATTACATCTAACAACCCTAAAGTATCAACGACTTGAAAATTTGGTTAAAGCTATTGGGTTGCCAAAAGAAAAATTATGCACTTATTGTTGGGATGGAGTAGAATAGCATTTTTAAAGTGGATCAGTTAATTTCTATCAGATGATATAGCCTTTTCTAATTCTATAATTTTGTTTACAGATTTTAATGGATATATTCCTGTTAGGCACGCCATACATAGCTGATCTTTTCCCTTTCCTATAGCATTCATTAAATCCTGAATAGTTTGATATCTTAGAGAATCTGCTCCGATTTTTTTCCTAATTTCATCGATATATGCCTCATTTCCGTATAATTCTTTAAAACGCCCAGCTATTAATTCAGAAGTTGTAGGAAAATCGATACCCATATAACACGGTCTTATTACAGGAGGGCAACTTATCCTTACATTTACTGATAAAGCACCTGCTTCTCTAATTAAGTTAATAATCTTTTCTGTTGTGGTACCTCTTACAATCGAATCATCTAAAAGAATTACATTCTTCCCTTCAATAAAATTTTTTATAGGGTTTAATTTCTCTCTGACTGCCGCTTCTCTTTTTTTTTGACCAGGCATTATAAATGTGCGCCATACATATCTGTTTTTCATTAAGCCTTCTATATATGGTAAATTTGCTTCCTTTGCATAACCTAAGGCGACACTTCGTCCAGAATCGGGTACTGGAACCACGATTGCATTTTCTCTAAAATGAGGATCAGTCAGAATTGGATCGTTTTTAGCAAGGTTAATCCCTAATTGCAGTCTAGCTTGAGCAACAGAGACTCCATCTATAATGGAATCAGGACGAGCGAAATAAACAAATTCAAACTGACAAAACGCAGTTCTTTCGCTTTTTATTACCATTTCTGAATGAATTCCCTTCTCACTACTTAAGTGAATTATCTCTCCTGGTCTTACATCCCTAAGTAAATTGCCTCCGATAACATCAATGCCACAGGATTCAGAAGAAACTATGTAATGTTTTCTATCTTTAGTTATCACTTCTCCAATGCATAAGGGCTTAAAACCCAGAGGATCTCTAACAGCGTAAATATCACTTTCGCTCGTCAATATTAAAAGTGAATAGGACCCATCTAAAGACTTGCTCACCCTCTTTAAGATTTCGGGCCAGTTATCAGTTTCATTTGCAGTATAAGCTAATAATTGGGCGATAACTTCTGTATCAGTGTTAGTTATGAAAATTCGACCCTTAGCCTCTAACTTTTGTTTTATTTCATGGTAATTCGGAATTGTTCCATTGAAAGCTAATGAAAATTCTATTTCATTGTTTTTAAAATGATAGGGTTGAATATAATCCAGTGAACTATATTCTTGAGCTCCAGTTGTAGCGTACCTGTTATGACCAATCCCTATATTTCCCCACAACTTAGAGAGCGCGTTATCATCTAGTACTGTAGAAACTAATCCTTTTTTTTTATAAGTAACAATGGAACCACCTGTTTTAAGGATAGATATTCCAGTGGACTCTTGACCGCGGTGTTGTTGAGAAATCAGCCCAAGATAAAGCAGTCTTGAAATAGTAAAAGTTTTATCGTCGCAAGTAACACCAAACACAGCACAATGTTCAATAGGTTTATCTATACTAAGATTTTTTTTACAATTAAAAGCCATTTTATTGCTATATGGTATAATGCGAATTAAAAATCTAGTTCATATGCTATAAATTTAAATGATTTATTATTTTTATTACTTGATTTAATAGATTATTAGTGATTTTTTAAGATAGTTGGTAAGAAATTAACGATAAAAATAAATATCTTGCTTTTGCTATACTTATCGGGGGGAAGAGTAAACGTTTCGGTTCGGATAAAGGACTTTTTACATTTCGAGGAAAACCTTTAATTACTTACCAATTAGAAACGCTCTCTCGCTTTAAACAAGATATTTTTTTGATTGCTAATTCTAAACAACAAGTTCAAAACTATATTAACAGTATCGATATTAAAAGAATTATGGGTTTTATTGTTGACGACGAAGATTTCACTCTAAATCGAGAATCGCGTTTACCGTTGATTGGTTTGTATTCTGCTTTTAAAGAATTAAAAAAACTAGGATATGAAAAAGTGTTAGTACTTCCATGCGATACTCCGCTCATAAAGTTTGAAGTTATAGATTTTTTAATAAATCAATGTAATAAATTTGATTGCTGTATCCCAAAATGGCAAAATAATTTATTAGAACCATTAATCGCTATTTACTCAATTAAGAATGCTTATGAATCATCAATTAGAAATATAAAGCAGAATCAATACAAGTTGACAAAATTAATTAACAAAGATTGGAAAGTTAACTACATCTCAATTGAACAAGATATTAAAAAAATAGATCCCAACCTCTTATCCTTTAAAAATATTAACAAGCTTGAAGACATTAATATATTAAAGTCTCTTTTAAACGAAACTCAATAAAAAAAAAAAAAATTTATAACTTCTATTTATCTTTTGGCAAACTTGATCCTATTATTCCTAAAACGCCCCCGGCAAGCAGGAAATAAACACCTAAGCCCATCCCAAAAATTTCTATAAGCATTGGAATTACGCCTGCGAATACTTCACCTGAGGTCATAAGGAAGAAAACTGCAGTCATTATTCCTAAGATTTCTGTGTATACTAACAAAACAAACATTATTCCTATAGCCAGCGGAACAAGCGAAAATATAATGCCAACGATTCTAGATTTTAACCCAATAAGTTGTAGTGCTCCAGACGCAAGCCAAACTATAAAAAGAACCAACATAAAATAAAAAACAAAAGCGTCAGCGCCAGGATCTATCGTTATAATCGTAGGTAGGTTCATGGCAAAACCAAGTCCAGACCCTACTAATGGAGGAAAGGAGGGAAAAAGTGCAAAAACATATGTTCCCAAGAGAGTTAAAACCGCAGCTATTACTATAAGTAAAACTCTAGCTACTCCCAAAATTTAATCACTTAATTTATTTTTTGTTTTTTTTTTTTTAAAATGAAATTTAATTATGATTATAATGCTTTTTTATCCTTATATAGATTTAGATATTTTTTAAGTGAATAATTTTCAAAATTTTCATTAGAGAACTTTTTTTTAGTTTGACGCTGAAGCTACAATGCCTTAAATCTTCAAATTTAAGATAGAGTAGTAAACAATTTTTACATTACAATAAAATTGATGTCCTAACTTCCATATATACTAAGAAGGGTGAATAATTGTTACTTATGCTTTAAAGGAAACGATATTTGATATTGACCTACTGTGCCCATTTGCTAAGTAATGATAATCAATGTATTAATCTTAATTTTAAATTACAATTCATAACTTACATTTCATAAAAATTGAATTTATAATATAGAAAGAGTTTATTAAAATAGCAGATTTTTAATAATAATAGATTTTGAACAAATTGAATTATAAGGGACACTAACGATGAGTGATTTAATAATCAAGAACGGCTTGGTCTACGATCCTTTAAACAATCTCGATGGCGAGAAGAAAGATATCTTCATTAAAGACGGTGTCATCGTTGATAAGGTAAACGGTGATGCCAAAGTTATCAATGCTGCAGGGATGATAGTTATGCCTGGAGGTGTAGATATTCATTCTCACATCGCTGGAGCAAAGGTAAACACGGGACGAGCACTTAGACCAGACGATAAGCCCCCTGAATATAACGATAAGAAAACCAAGATAAGGCGTTCTGGTTCCGGGTTTAGCGTACCCAGTACGTGGTCTACGGGATATAGATATGCAAAATTAGGATATACAACAGTGTGTGAGCCTGCAATGCCTATGTTGGAAGCTCGACACACCCACGAAGAGTTTTTAGACATTCCGATTATCGATAAAATTGCGCTTCCTATATTTGGTAACAATTGGTTCGTACTGAGATTTATAAGAGAAAATGACATCGAAAAGTTAGCAGCGTATGTAAATTGGATTTTAAAGGCTACTAAAGGATACGCAATTAAAATCGTTAATCCTGGAGGGGTAGAAAACTGGGCGTGGGGGAAAAATTGCGACAATGTAGATACACCCGTCTTACATTGGGATGTTACTCCTAGACAAATTGTTGAAAGTCTGGCAAAAGCAAACGAATTATTAAAATTACCGCATTCTATTCATGTTCATTGTAACAATTTAGGACACCCTGGAAATTATAAGCACTCAATTGAAACATTCAAGATTTGCGAAGGAATTAAACCAGCAGGCGACAGAAATAGTTCATTCCATGTTACTCACTGCCAATTCAACGCATATGCAGGTACTAATTGGGGAGATATGAATTCAGGAGCAGCAGAGATCGCTGATTATGTTAACTCACACAAACATATGACTTTAGATAGTGGTCAAGTTGTTTTCACAAAATACGCAACCACAACGATGACCGGAGATGGTCCATGGGAATTTGCTCTCCATCATTTAGGTGGAGTGTCTGCGTGGGGCTCAAAACCAGGAATTAAATGGGTCAACGGTCAAGTAGAGGCAGAATCTGGATCAGGAGTAGTACCTTACTTCTTCTCACCAAAGATTGGCGTTAACGCCATCCAATGGGCGATTGCTCTTGAGCTAATGCTTTTGATTAAAGATCCTTGGCAGATCAGTCACACAACGGACCATCCTAATGGAGCACCATTTACTACCTATCCTATTGTATTCAAATGGTTAATGGATAGCAAATCTCGAAAAGATATGTTAGAAAATGTAGTTTCAAAGAAAGCTAGTACGGCAACATCGCTTCCAGACTTAGACCGAGAATATACATTAAGCGAGTTATGCATTGTAACGAGAGCAGGAACCGCTAAGACGTTAGGATTGAAAGATAGAGGGCATCTTGGTGTCGGAGCGTTAGGCGACATAGCTGTATATAATTTAGATCCTAAGACGATGGATGGAAATGCGATCGAGAAAGCGTTTTCAAGTGCTGCTTATACTATAAAGGACGGCAAGATAGTCGTAAAAGACGGAGAAATAACAGCTACAACTTCGGGAACTTTACTCCGAGCAGTAGGAGAAGTTAAAGACCATATTCACGAGGAAATGATGGAAGAAGTAAAAGCCCATTGGCGAGATCATTACAGCATAAACTTTAATAATTACGCGGTTCAAGACGTGTACGCTCCCAAAGAAAAAGTGATCAAAGGGGCATGAAATCTACTTATTTTTTTTACAAAAATTCTAAACATTTTCAGTTTTCTCTCTATAATATTCTCGCATCCAGCTTAATGAGGTATATTAGGTAGATATTAAGAATATGTACTAAAATTTATATTATAAAGTCTCCTTTTTAAGCACTAAAGGTATTATATATATTTAAGCGTCTAATAATTTCTATAAAATTCTTGTGTAATGAAAGGGTTAAAGAAAAGAAGAGTTTTTAAAACTTCTTTAGAGGAACTGTTAAAGGATATCATGGACAATGTCGAAGGAGTAAAAGCAGCTCAACTTTCGGCAGATACAGGTCAACCTCTTGCCTCAGTTCTACCATCCACTACGGATGATATGCGATTAGCTGCAATAACAGCTGCACTATGTTCATTAAGCGAACGCGCAATTGGAGAAATGGGATTAGGGGAGTTTGAGCAATCCTATATTCAAGCTAAAAATGGATATCTTTTAGTGCTACACGCGGGAGAAGATCAAGTTTTAACCGTTTCTACTACTAAAGATGTTAAGCTTGCCCCAATTCTTTATAAACATTATAAAAATCTCGAAGACGGCGAGGAAATAGTAAGTAATACCCCAAATCTTTAATTTTAAATATTAAAGGAGAATATTTTATATTAGAATAAAAAGTTGTTTATTTTACCTTTTTATCTTCGATATCGAGCCCTAATTCTTTTAAGCGATCTCGAATTAAATCGCTTATATCATAGAGATTCTTTTCTCTCAATTTGGTTCTCGTTTCAATAATTAAATTAATGAGATTTTTTATGAGGTTATCTTTCTCGTCGGTGCCAACCGTTGAGAAAGGTAGCGTTTTTGATTTTAAAAAAGGAAAAATCCCGAAAATTTCCTCAATAAACTTAATATAATTTAAGAATTGATCTTTGAACGATTCATTAATCTTTAACCCATCTTGTAATATAGCTTTATTTATTTCCCTAAATAGAGTTAATAGTTCAGCTAAAGCTACGGGAGTATCGAAATCATCGTCCATAGCATCAATTATTTTAC
>DATKTW010000074.1:0-13917 GCA_035530895.1 Candidatus Nanopelagicaceae bacterium | reverse complement strand
TAAAGTAGAAAATACGGGAAACTCAACATTCTTTGACTTCGGTATTGGATCTAAATTTCTAGCGCCTGGACCCTCCAATATTGCTATCAATGGAGGAGATTATACTTTAGAAGAAATCATTGCTGAAAGTAAAAAGCCAACAATATACATTACCTCTAATTGGTATACACGTTTTACAAATATGACAGAGGGAATTTTTTCCACAATACCTCGAGATGGTATGTTTCTAATAGAGAATGGAGAAATAAAAAAACCAGTTAGAAGACTTCGCTTATCTGACAATCTATTAAGAATTTGTTCGAACATTTCTGCAATTGGAAAAGATGTTAAACAAATTTATTGGTGGGAAGTACTAACACCTACATTTACACCAACAATTAAAGTCAAGGATTGTACAATAACAGCCGCAACACAATAAGTAAAAATTACTGGTCTTGTTTATTTTCTTTAATAACCTTTTTTATTTCATTAAGAAGTAATTGCTTTTCTGCAATAAAAAAGTGAAGTTTACTCTTTTCCGGATGTTTGTGGTAAACAACTTCAGCTATTTCTTTAATTTCGTCTTTAGTCGGTTCTATAAGTTCCCCATTAACATTTTCATTTAGTAATAAGACTAAGTTATCTGTTTCAAGTGGTTTTATATCGTCTCCATTCTTCACATTTTTCAAGATCTTAACTACAAGCTCAGCTAAGTACCAGACTGATTTATCGTAATGTTCTCCCGACGTATAGCGTTGATACGCTAAAATCTCTACATCTTCTTTAGTAAACAAAGTAAATTAACACTCCTTTTTGATAATACAGAATAATTAGTATTTAAATAAAGAAAAAGTAAAGTTAACATATAATTATTTGTATTGAATTTTAACTGCTTCTAAAACCACAAAATTAAAAACTTAATCATTGGACTCATCAATACGAGAGGTACTAAAAGATAAAAGGAGGAAATAATTTATTTCAAATTGAAATAAAGAAGTAATATTGCTAAATAAATCCAAAAAATTAAAAATTCTAGTAATATTATTTTTAAATATAACATTTAAGCCTCCGTGGCTTAGCGGTATAGCGGCAGAATTTAATTAACCTCTATTAATTGCTGAGACTTGTAATCTGCAGGTCACGGGTTCAATTCCCGTCGGAGGCTTATTTTTTTTATTTTTTCTCTCTTATATTATTAATTATTAAAAAAAAAGAAAATTGATGTATTTTAGTTTTTACTCGATGAATTATTTAATTCGTAATCAATGGGATCAATTTTCCTAAAAATTAAGTAACCTATTAACAAACTCACAGCACAGAAAACGGAAACCAAGAAAAATATTAGATAAAATTCGGTAGTGAATAGTACAAAAAGAGTAAAAAGACCTGCACCGATAATCGTACCCATATTTTGACCCAAATTTGATAGTGAAACTAAAATAGCAAAGTATGTGCTTTTAAGGTTTGGATAATAATTTTTAGCTAAGTCACCGCGTACCGTTTGATTAACAACGGTTAGTGCATTTTGAATTGCGCCTAATACCAAAAGAAATACCATACCAAAGATTAATGGGAAAATTTCGCCAGTTAGAAACACAAAAGGAATAACTAGAATTAAACAAAAGGGCATATATGCTAAATAGGTGTAAGTTATAGTTTTTTTACGACTCCTGTCTCCAAACATTCCTGATATCGGAGACCCTATTATTGTACCTATACCACTAGCAAGATAAAACACCGAGCTCCATACTTGTAAGTCGACCGCACCTCCGCCAACAATAGTTAATAATGTAGCACTTACATCAATTACGCCCATGGCAATCAACACCACATACATAAAGAAGTTTAAAATCATGACGGCTGGGATTCCTGTTAGGAATGTGTATAAAAATACTTTCCAATTCCGTTTTTTCGTAACAATTGTTAATAAATCGCTACCATACTCCTTCTTTGATACTTTTTCTGGAGGAATTTCTTTTATAAAATAAGGGAGAATACTGGAAATAAACATTAGGACACCTGTTAGAATAAATAATATGGGCATCAAGTTAGTAGCTAAGAATATTAAACCCAAAAGCATTCCTCCCGCACCATAACCTAAAAACATTACCGTCCAAGTATATCCTTGCACACGCGCTAACTTCTTTTTAGGTGTAACATCTAGAATTAAACCGTCCAATGCTGTGTCAGCAAACGCCATACCAAGCTGGGTCATAAAGTAATATAAAGCTAACCAGAAATAAATCCCGCTAGTTGGTAAAAAAAAAGCCATGATAATCCACCAAACTCCTCCAAAAATGCCAAAACTAAATATCCAAGGGAATCGCTGACCGTATTTTTTAGAACCCCATCTATCATTAAATAACCCAACAATCAACTTAAATGTCCATGGCATAGTTCCTATAGAATAAATAACTAACCACATTGAGATATTGTATGAACCACCTGAAATTTGCGCTAAATATTGAGGCCAAACTAAAAAAGGAATTCCCTGAGAAAAGCCTTCACAAAGATAGAAAAAGACAAAAATGTAAGTATATCTTTTTCTATATTCTATTTCTGAAGTCATAAAAAATTTTATGTGGTATGTTTTTTAAAACTTTTGAGTAAGCACCTAATTTTTGGTAAAATTTAATTTTAGTCCCAAGTTTTAGTTTTATGAATTTGATGAATCAGATAAAAAATATCATTTTTTGCATTATAGATGATATACGATCTGATCAATTTTTCAAACTCATTGATGAAGGGTCACTTCCTAATTTGAAATGGTTAATGAATGATGGAATTTATTCAAAAAATTGTATAACAGATTTTCCTTCATTGACATATCCGACTCAAGTATCAATGATGACTGGCACATATACAGGAAATTACTTGGAGGAATTATGCCACGGAGTGCCCTCTTTTCATTGGATGGAACGAAGCGAAGTTCCTCCTTTTTTAAGATCATATAATTCAATAGGATCGAACGAAAGAATTCAAATTTATAAATTAAATGATGACTTGGGGAATAACTGCAAAACTTTATTCGAAATGGTCGGAGAAGGAAACACAGTAAGTATTAGTCAATTTATTAACAGAGGTGTTAGTTATCTTTTCCCCGAGAGAAAGACTAAATTAATCTTGTATTACCTCTTAATAAAACATTCTCATAATATTAACAAGTACATTATGAAAGCTAACTTAATTGCCGTGAAGAAATTGTTAAAAACTTTTGAAAAACCGAAGAAATTTTTCGATACTAAAGAAGTTCCAATTGCCTCTAACCTCTTGTTCGTGTCTTCAGATGTAATGATGCACCTTTACGGCTTTGATTCAGAGTTGTATAAGCTAAATTTGTTTCACATAGATAAAGTACTTGGAATATTACTTGAAGGATTAGATAACTTAGGTTATTTGAATGAAACCGCTATTGCTATATCCTCTGATCATGGAAACTATAAAGCAAAAACATTAGGGGATTTTGGGGGTTTTTTTAACGAAAATAATCTAAATCATTACCACCCGCGAAAGAATATTAAAGGCAATATGAATTTAAGTGGGTTTAACAGCGTAGGGTTTTTCAATTTTAAATCAAACGGCAATACTAATGAACAAAATTGGAATCATCCAACAATTTCAGAAATGGAGAATTATGGTCCAAAACAAATTAATCTATTAGAAAAGCTATTTACTCTTAATGGCATTCGATTAATGTATTACTGTGACGATGGGAACACATCTAAAAAGGGAAAAATCCATTTGAAAAGAAAAGATCAAAACACAGGTAAAATTATAAAAAGTTCTATAGAATATACAGGAAATGGTAAGGAATTTAAAACTAAATACTCCACAGAAACTAATGATACTGATGTGTTTAATTATATTAACGATGAGATTGTGAGCAAGTTATTAGACAACAGATTTCACACTTTAAATGAATGGTTAGATGCTACTTTTCACATTGACTTTCCATTATACCCAGATTTGCTTTCGCGGAACTTTAAAAATCCCAGGAGGGCAGATATTATAGTTAGCACTTGCGGTGATGTTGCGTATAATATTAAACACGGAAAAATAGAAAATAAAAATTTGTATTCACATGATATAGGGCTTAAAAAATCTACGGTTGTTCCGCTTATTATTGGTGGTTCAAAAAATATACCAGCAAAAGAAGTTTCATATTGTAAAATAACGGATATAGTCCCAACTCTGCTAAAAATGTTAGGAAAAAAACCACATCCCAGCGTTGTTGGTGAAAGCTTAATCTGAAATATCTAAATAACAGAAAGGAATAATTTTAGGATAATGAAACTTTAGGAGCAGCAATAAAAACTTTCCTTGGTCCTGTTTTTCGTAATTCTATGGCGTTCTCAGGACATGTGCTAGCACCATACTCCACATCCGATACATCTTTCCTCATTAACTAAAGCGGTTGTATCTCCTAATTCTATTGAATTCATTGGGCAAACATCCAAACATGTACCACATCCAACACAATCGCTTTCGTTTATGCTGGCGATATAAGAAGTATATGTATGAGTCGGAGATGTACCAGAATAAAACGCTTGAAGGTTTCCGCAACAGCATTTGCAACAATTACAAATTGCTAGTTCATCATTTATAGGTTCTCCCTTTATGTGAAAAGCTTTATGAATTAATCCTAACTCCTCCGCCTCTTCAATTATTTTTTTTGCTTCTTTTTTCGAGATTTGTTCAGCAAATTGATGATCGATAGCAAACTTTGCTGTTCTACCAAAACTTAAGCAATTTTTCCTTGGAGCATTTATCTCACATGGTTCATCCAATAAATCTTTAAGATGTCTACAATAGCAATATGATACGCCTATAATGTCATATTTTTCTATAATTTTTTTTATATCTTCCTCAGGTATTACCATATCTTCAGGTGGGGCAATTTGGCATTCAATAGGGACCACTCTATCAATTGGTGGAGCATTTTTAAATGCCTTCATTACAACTTCGTAATTTTTTTGAGTTATAATTGCTTCTTCCTTAAACAATTTATCCCATAAAGCAGCAATTTTCCGTTGTTTTGGTCCTGTTTCACCACGCATAAGAGTAAATTCCAGCAATCCTGGTAGAAAACCAACTAATCTATAAACCATTATACCCGTATTTCTACTTGATATACCTGTTATCATCCCTATATCCATTAAATTGTTAAGCACCTCATTTAATTCAGAATTCTCAAGATCGATTTTGGATTTAATCTGGTCGATGTTCATAGGTTTTCTAAAATTTAAAAGGAAATTTAATTGTTCTTCGTTAATTAATGTCTTTAATAAATCCACAAGCGTTTCGTTGATAGGGACGGTAGGTCCTCCTGCTCTAAGAATAGTTCTAGCAAGTTGATACCACGATTTTTCAGTCATGTTTTAAACCTTAAATTTTAAGTCGTTTTTAATTTTGGAGGGGGCACAAAAACTTCTCGATTCCCTGTTCGTTTTAATTTCATTGCTTCTTCGGGACAATGGTGAACACAAATACCACAACCAATACATCTACTACCATTAATTACCGCAATATTTTCAACCAAATCAATTGCTTCCATAGGACACTTCTCTACACATGTACCACATCCTACGCAAGAATCTTCATCAACTTCTGCTAAATAACTTGTGTAGCAATGGTAAGGCGAAATACCCTCCCAAAAAAGTGAAAATATCCCACAGCAGCATTTACAGCAGTTACAAATAGCTTCTTCATCTAGCTCTGGTTTAAGGTGAACATGGAACGCTTTGTGAACGAGTCCTTCATCAGACGCTTTATTTATTATTGATGTTGCGTCCTTTTTCGATATTGACTTACCAAAGTTATGTTTAATAGCAAATTGAGCGCTTTTTCCTAATAAAAAACAATTTAATCTCTCGTCTGTTACGGTACACGAGTGTTCAAGCAAATCTTTTTCATGTCTACAGTAGCAATGAACCAGAGCAATATCATCATACTTATCTACTATTCTTGAAGCTTCCTCATAAGGTAATATCTTATCAACAGGAATATCTTCTATTTCTTCTTCAACAGGAACAACTCTTGTTATTGGAGGGAAATTTTTATATTGTTCTACGATATTATCGTAATTTTTTTGAGTTCCTTTACTTAATTCCTTAAAAATCTTATCAAAAATCTGGGCAAGTTTCTTTTGTTTTTCTCCCGTTTCACCTCTCATGAACTGCATTTCAAAAAGGCCGGGGAACGGTCCAAGAAGTCTATATACCATAATACCTGATCTTTTACTAGGAACACCAACGATAATTCCGTTGTCCATTAGAGCGTTTAAGATCTGTGCTAAAGCTTCCTCATCCATATTAGTCTTGTCTTTTAACTGATCAATACTTAGCGATGGTTTTCTGAAAACTGTGATAAACTCAGCTTGTTCATCAGTCATAATCAGTTTCAATAGTTCAATAAGATCATCATTAACTACCATAGGAAGTTGTCCTGCTTTGACAATAGTTCGCGCTGCTTTATACCATACTTTATCACGTTCATTATCCATTAATTATCATCTTCCGAAAATGAATTCTTTTAAAAATAAATAGGTTGATAAATGTTTAATTTAATTAAAATTCTGTGTTTAAGTGAAGGTAAAGCTTTTTTTACGCTTCAGCTTCATAGTCATATATTATTAGAGTGGTTCTCTTACTAGAAAATAGACTTTTTTACTCTTACAATTGGGGCAGTTTACATTGCGATCTTTAGAAGCTAATTCATCTTCCCATTCTTCATCACAATTTAAGCATCCGTAACCTTTGTAATCTTGCTTAAGATTAATTTTCCCTCCATAAACACGGATATCTTTTCCTTCTATTAAGGCTTGCGTAATTTTTTCGTGAGCTTTCTCTAAAATTCGCGAAAATGTAGGTTGGGACACTCCCATGGTATCAGCAGAACTCTTTTGGGTTAAGGAAATGTAATGTTTTAATCTTAAGGCTTCGAATTCTGCGATATTTAATCCGACTGATGAGCTGTCATTTTCAGATTGAAAATAGAAATTATTTGGAGGACCTTTAACCTGTCTTAGCCTCGTATGACGACCCATTTAATGTATACTACCTCTTTTTTCAAATAATTATTCATTAGGTGTATATAAAAATAAATTTAGATTTTAAGTAATCGTTTATATAATATAAAATAAGCTGAATGCTATGAAAAAGATTTCGCGTTTTATGCATAAAGGTAATTTATTTTTACTTAATCCATTTCATAAGATTTTTATCTATTTGTGAATGATTTAATACAATTTTTTATTTACTAAAATTTGCTTGGTGTTTTAAATTAAAATAAAATATGCAAATAGGATTAACAAGTTACCAGGATATATTTTCGCAGAAATTGAGCAACTAATCAATGAAAGGAAAAAGGAAGGAATAGACTTCATCCCCTTAGGGATAGGTGACCCGGATTTAACCACTCCAGATATGATTATTAATGAACTAATTAATCAAGTAAAAATCCCCGAAAATCAAAATTACCCATCAAGTAAGGGAGAACAAGATTTTAGAGAAGCTGTACAGAAGTGGTATGAGGTCAGATTTAATTTAAAATTTGATGCTAATGATGAAGTAACTAATGTAATAGGAGGAAAGGAGGGAGTAGCTAATATCGCTAGAGTGTTTGTTAATCCCGGAGATATTGTATTATGCCCTAATCCCGGTTATCCCGTATATGAAAATGGTGCCACTAAATTATGTGATGGAAAAATATATTCGATTCCTTTACAAAGAGAAAATGATTTTTTACCCGATTTTGAAGTTATTGAAAGTAAAATCTTAAAAAAAGCTAAATTGATGTATTTAAATTACCCAAATAATCCAACTGGCGCAATAGCAACGAAGGAATTTCTAAAAGAAGCCGCAGATAACGCAGAGGATTATAATTTCATCATTGTTTATGACAATCCGTATTCAGAATTCACTTACGAGGATTATATCGCTCCATCGCTTTTGCAGATAGATCAGAATCATATAGAAATTAATAGCTCGTCAAAAATGTTCTGCATGACGGGATTTAGGTGCGGATGGGCAGTGGGGGATAAGGATATTATTAGTGGATTAAGGAAGGTTAAGTCTCACATTGATTCGGGATGCCCAGTTTTTATCCAAAAAGCTGTGATAAAAGGTTTAAATGAATATAAATCAGAAGAAAAACCTAAAATCGTAAGAGATAATGTAAAAATATATGAGGAAAGGCGCGATGTTTTAGTAAAGGGTCTTAATGATATCGGTTGGAACACGGACAAGCCTAAAGCGACTTTTTATGTCTGGACTCGCATACCGGAAGGAGAAACAAATAGCATGGAGTTCATTAAAAAGTTAATTAACGAAGGTGTAATCCTAACTCCCGGTACGGGCTTTGGCACTTATGGAGAGGGTTTTGTTAGATTCGCTTTAACCCAACCAATTGAAAAATTAAAAGAAGCCTTAGAAAGAATAGAAAGAACTCTCAATTAGGACACTTTAATTTTAGACTATTTCTTAATAGATTTTCTTTTCCACCAATCATAATCTTTATTGATTTCTTCCTCAACTTCAATTTCTCCTGGAATCCAGTTTGAATGATCTAGATATTTCCAGAAGGTACTTTCGTTTGTGTGTTTGTTTTCTTCCTTTATAGGAGTCATATTATTTTCTAAGGCAATCTGATTTTCAATTTTATCAAGAATTTCTTTTTCCATTTTTTCACCTCCTTTTTTTTTTACTTCTCCTGAGGTGCCGGAATCCTTTATGATCTCAATTTAATTATATTTAAATTCTTTGATGAGAGAGAAAATCTAAGAAAAAATTAAAAAGAAGATCGAGAAGGATCGGCTCTCATCTATAATAATAATACTAATACTACAACCAATAAAGGGCTTATAACTTTTACAATTGAATATTTAGTAGTATTATTTAAGATCATTAGAATAAATATAACGATGATGCTATTTAAATGTTTCATTTATTATCCCCATATTATAAAAAATCATCGGAATATAATGAATTTAGGATAATAATTTTTATGGTCATCTAAAACTGAATATGTATCAATTCAATTAACCTATAAATTGTAAAAATATAGAATTTCCAAAATCTTAGCTTTAAGAGTTAAGAAATAATAGAGAAAAATAAATTGAAAAAAAAATAATTATTTAGACAGTTTTTTGTATTTTTGTCTCAGATAAGCCATTTTTTTTTGGTCCTCGCTTTCAATCTGACCCGGATAGGCATCTGAGATATCAAAGCACATCATTATAGGGGCTAGATCAGAATTCCAATCTTTATAATACTCCAATATTGATTCAGGATCTATTTTATCTGCCAATTCTTTTTTCACCTCCATTCTTTTATTTAGAATTTACGGTAAGAATTAAGCCCTTATTCCTCTTTTTTTTAATAATTGAAAGACATTTTACTCAGAGAATAAATCCAAACAATTAAGAAGAAAAAGAGAGAAAATAGGATTTATTCTCTTCATAATACTGTTACTAAGGGAATAATGGCGCTCTTACAGCCAACCCATGAATCAGTATTATGCCGTGAAAAATTCATTATTATAAAGAAGAAATAAGTGTACACTAATAAATATTGTGGGTGTTAATTCCCATTTGTTATCTTATTTGGAAAATCTTTAGACAATAGTGTTAATAATATTAATCAATAACTCTTTAAACTCATTAAACCTTACAGAAGACATTATATCACTAATAAATACTATTTACTTAAAAAATACTAGAGAATAATGAAAAGTAAAATAGTTTTAATAGGGGCAGGTAGCACCTCCTTTGGACCTTCTACTTTATTGGATATCTTTCAAAGTGAATTTTTGCATGGATCGACAATTGTATTACATGACATCGATAAAGAACACTTAAATATAATTTATGAGTTAATTACAACCGAAAACAAAATCCACAACGATAAATTTATTATTGAGCACACCACAAACCGTAGAAAAGCGCTAAAAGATGCAGATTTCATAATTAGTTCCATTGAAGTAGGAGAACGCTTTAAATTGTGGAGAGAAGATTACGAAATTCCAAGAAAGTACGGTTCAAAACAAATTTTAGGCGAATGTGGTGGTCCAGGGGGAACTATGCATGCTTTTAGAATAATTCCTCCTATTGTAGAAATTGTGAAAGATGTCGAAGATTTATGTCCAAACGCATTATTTATAAATTTTTCTAATCCAATGGCAAGAGTATGCTTAGCTATCAAAAGAACCACACCAAACCTTAAATTAATTGGGCTATGCCATCAAATTGGAGCTCTTAATTACCATTTACCTAAAATAGTCAATAAAAACTTAAAAGATTTAAAACTAAAACCTTATGGATTAAATCATTTTGGATTTTTAATGGGTCTTGAGGAAATCCCTTCCGGAATGGATTTAATGCCGAAATTTAACAAGATAGCTCCAGAGTATTTTAAACAGCATGAAGAAAGGTTCGAATTTTCTTCGTTAACATTTGAAGTTTTCAAAAGATTTGGCTATTTTCCGTATGTAGGGGATAATCATCTTGGTGAGTACTTACAATTTGGTGAGGAATTTACTGAAACACAAGATATGGTAGATTGGATTAATAGAACTGAAAAGCACGGTGAATATATCTATAGAAAGGTTATGAGAAATTATAAGCGACTTAAAGAGGGAAAGTATCTTAAAAAAGGTATGTTCTCAAAGGGAATATCAGGAGAACGAGCAGTTCCTATTATTGAAGCGATAGTTACTAACCAACCGTCCTATGAGAGCGCTGTCAACATTCCAAACGATGGAATCATCAAAAATTTACCGCAAGATTTGATCATCGAGTGTCCAGTAACAGTTAGTAAAACTGGTATACACGGGGTTAAATGGGGAATTTTACCGAAAAATATTGCAGCTCTTCTACGAATTGAAGCGAGTATCCAGGATCTGTGCGTTGAAGCGATCCTTACCAAATCTAAGGAAACAGCAATCAATGCATTAGCTATAGATCCTAATGTAGGGAGTTTTGAAATGGCTGAAAGTATATTCAACGAGATGAAAGAATTACAAAGTGAGTTTTTACCCAAATTTCAATAGGACTAAATTTTTTAAACTGCTGCTTTTTTTCTCTTTTACTACTCAGTACTACATCCTCCAAATTTGTTAACAAATTCTTATATTTTTTTGTATAAACATTTTTTAATGAAAATATCTATATAACTCAGAATAGATTCAGTTACTATTTTGTTAAAATGAAATCTAATAAAATCAGCTCATCTGATGAAAAGATCACAAAGGCAACCGAATTACTTTGGAAATTTTGGTGGTTCACTTTTTATTTAATAATTGTTCCGTCATTAGTAGCAGTTGTTGGATTTTTCATTTATTTTTTTATAGGTAAAGACCCTATTGTTTCAGTTGGGTTGTCTGTTATAACTTTTATGTTTGTTTTATTATTCTTTTATAAGGCATTTGACAAATACAGGAAAATTCCCTTTTTTTCCAACAAATTAAATAATCTTTCCGCAAGAATTAATATCGTCTTTTTAATAACGATCTTAGCTTTAATCGTTACCCCGATTTTTGTTTTATTTACTCCAGGAGATAACTACTTTGAGCTTTTACCTTTAATTTCTTTTAGCATCTTGTATAATATTGTATATTATTATTATTATTTTCAGCCCATTGATTTTTTTGATCCTACGGAAGAGAAATTCAATCATGCAATTTCTTCTTCTCAAATTATTAGGCAACCTTATAATATCATGGTAGCTGTTAACTACATTGTTCATATAGTATTCCTCTCTTATACTTTTAATACAAAAGTCTCTTGGTTATTTCCTCTCATTTGGAACATCATATTTTATGTTATTTCTCGACTCTCCTGTGTAAAAATCTGTAAAAATATTGCTATTTCGATTGACAGTAAGAAAACGTTCTTAGAAGACTTAATAATTTTTAAGAAAAAATTTGTAAATTCTTTATTAGGTCTAGCATTCGTACTGTTAATTCAAATGCCTTTCGTTATAGTAATCGTCTACATATTAGTTGGTATTCATCACGACTTCATAGAAATTATAAACATCTCGTTATTATCCCTCGTTTTTTTAGCATTTTACTTTAAAATCAGATTATATATAAGTTCATTCTACAGCAAATTCTTAAGGAGGATTAAAATCAATGAGTTCTAACAATGCTGAAGAGGTTGATACTGGTGAGATTAACACTTTTATAAAGTTAAATTTTATTGTCTCAGTCAGTTTAATTCTTCTAGTCCTCTCAATTTCAGTATTGAATAATAATCCTTTAATCAGTACTATTACATTACCGATAATTTTTATTCTCACCTATTACGAAGAAAAAGCGAACTTTACTACCATTCTTTACGGCAGGTATATATATCTTTTTAGTAGCTTAGGGATGTTAATCGTTGTTATCTTTTGGATCTTACCATTTTTTTGGGGAATAGGGCTTTTAAATATTCAATTTCTTATACTCACACTGTCATTATATGTAATATTTCAATTTTTTGAGAGGCTTAAATATTTTCAAGAAAAAACGGTATTAATTATTCAAAATCTGCTCGTTGTTGCTAGTTTTACAATAATTTTATACTCTTTCTTACCAATAATCGAATTTGTATATTTACAGTTCACAGTAGATCCAAATGTACTTTTAATCTCCAGTATATTAATTCACACTATTATTATCTTAGCAATAACATTATTGTCGTTTTATTTTTCTTATGCTCGTATTCGATTATACGAAAAACCTTGGAAACTTTTTAATTATTGTATTACAGCCCTCTTTTTACTATTAGAAACTACTTGGTTTGTTTTAGTTACTATTAAAAATGTAGCATTGGGAATTCCTGAGGTATTTCAAGGAGAATTAATTTTATCTTCAATTTTACTTCCAATAGTTTTCATTTTATTCGTGCTTTTCAACTATGTCATTCGAATATTCTCTCGAGAAATCACTTTAAATTATAGCTATTATGCCTGCTGGTTTTTGCTGTCCTCGATTTTTTTTACAATGTTCATAATTTTTTGGAATAATTTTGTAGTTATGCTTCTAGATCTAGTATTTCTTTCAGTTTTTATTTTAATTAACCTTAGATTTGGACAGATTCTAAAAAAAGTTAAAGATTCCACCTTCAATTTAATAATTAGCGTTGACAGTTTTGCTCTATTAATTGAAATTTTCTTATTATTTTATGGGATTTTTAGTCTTATATTCCTTTTGGACGCCTTGCTTGCCTTGTTCCTTTCTTGTTGCATTATTGGTATCGTTTTTAATCTAGTTCCTTCGAATGTGGTAATTATTCCTAGAAAAGTAAAAATAACATTGACATTATTTATCCTGATATTTAATACTGGTATCGTCGGATTTTACTTTTTAGACGCAAATATAAATGAGATTTATGTATATTTAATTGCCCCTATTATATTTTGTTTCTTGGGTTTTGCTCCGATTTATTATCTGTATGGCGAAAAGGTATTAAAACCTAAAATCATCGCAATTTACACTTATATTTCCTCATGGGTGCTCATGGTTTTGTTTTTCGTTTTGAACTGGTTTATAATTGTAATCTATTTTAGCGCACATCTAATTATTGGTACCATATTTAATCTATTGTTTATATCCATTTGTCTAGTGATTCTAATTTACTATGGAAAGAAAATAAGAATGCTCAAAGAATCAAAATCTAAGTCTCTTTTGAATATCATATCTTATCCCATTGCTATTGAAGTTTTTGTTTTGCTTCTATCATTTTTCATGATTTATTTGAATTTAGACTTACTTATTTCTTCATTTTTTTCATTAGCGATAATAAGTCTAATTATATATCTTGATTCACAGAAATACAAAATCTTTCCTCAGGCTCTAGCGTTGATATTAAACTCATTTACGTTATATCTAGGTTTGTTTATGGTAGGTTATTATAGTATAATTTTCACTAAGGACTCATTCTTAGTATTTTTTGCA
>DATKTW010000073.1:0-23330 GCA_035530895.1 Candidatus Nanopelagicaceae bacterium | reverse complement strand
TTAAAAAACATCAAAAAAAAATTTAAATTTCTCTTTTTTTTATTATTGCTTTAATTCTTGAACATAGTCAAAAATTGTATCAATTCTATCTTTTATACTCCCGAACAACCCTTCTTCTTCAGATACTACAGAATTAATAGCTGTTTTAAGGCCATAATGGCTTTCGGAAATTAATACTCTTATTGGAAGCGTTAAAATATCGCTTAACAACATTAAAATTTCTTGCATAATCTTTATAATTTTTGGGATGTTTTCTTCAGTTTTTTCCATCATTGACTGATCCGAAGAAAGTAAACCGTTTTCTCTTTCCTTTCTTATTTCTTCCCAAACATTATCTTTTAACTCTGAAAAGTCAATTCCTAAATTTTCAAGTGCCATTTGGGCTCCTTCAAAGAGAAAATTAATATCATCCTTACCCGAGAATTGTCTTACATTCTCGACCATCTCTTCTGGAGCTAATCCATCAAGAAAACTTATTAATAATTGATGATAATCGTTGATTACGTCAATAGGGATGAATAATAACACAAACTCTCTTAACTGTTTAAAAAGGTACCCCGCCATTTTAGCAAATGTGCTATTTTTCAAAATTTTTTCGACTAGCCCGCCATATTCATTAAGTAAGTGAACTGCGAGGTAACCAATGATTCTTAATAGATCGTCCTCGTAATTTTTAAAATAATCGAAGAAATGTTGGGGTTTAAGATTTAATTTATCTTCAATGATCTCAGCAACTTTACTTTTAATGCCCTCTAACGGTTCATCAAGTAATTCCTCAATTTTATCAAGAGATAAAATTTCTTGAAGTTTATCAATTATATCTAACTTAGTTTCTTGAACAACATCCTCTGCTATAGATTCTTCAAATTTAACTCCAGATTTAATTTTATCTTGAATTCGAACGGAATTTAGCTCTTTCCATTCTAAAGAATCATAAATTTTACAAATAAATTGAAGATGTTCATCACCTTTCGCTAAACAATTCTGCTCTACTATATTAATTCTATAATCGCTTTTTTTTATTTTAAGTATGAAATTAGCAACACTTTCTAACATTCCCGTTAAACCGCACGCAAGACCTTCACTATTTTTACTGTTTACTTTTTGAAATTTGAAAGTATCTTCATCATCTGCCCCATACCCTGCACAAAGTGGACAACTTTTTATCTTAACAATATAATCGTTATATTTCGAGCCTTCTTTAGGAAGTTCCTCGTATGTTAAGTCCCCCTCTTCTAATTCCTTTCCAAAAACAACAACCCATAAAAGTTCAAAATATTCAATTACTTTTCTTGGGCTCCCAGGCATCCATTTAAAAACAGCTGTGTGACGCTCGCATGATTCTGTGGCAGCTTTCTTCCCGATCTCTCTAAGTAAAATAATACTATCCTCTTCATCTTTCGTGATATCATTTATCTCTTTTAATATTTCACGATAAAGAAGAACATAATATAAAGAAGTAGTGTTTCTACCGAATACTTTAGTGATCTTTTTTAATAACCATTGCACTGCTCCCATTATTAAACACGTCCCTCTCTGTATTTAAAGCTTTGAATACAAGATTTGTGTCCAAATGTTCGAGATTCAATAATATCAAGTGGTTCTAGTATTAATGAAGATTTTTCTTTATTAATGCAAGTTATTATTTCTGATAGCATTGCTGCAATAATTTCACATCCTGCAACATCGATATCGTTAAAATGATACTTACATAAAGAGCAATCATTATCTTTAACCGTGACGATCTTATTTGTTTCATCAAAATCCACTGAAACCGAGCTATTTAAGATTTTTTTATAGATTGTGGTTATTACATCATTTAAATTAGCTTTATTTACAATATCAATTGGTTTCCAATATTTTATATAAGTTCGGGCAATATTTCGCCCCATTCTCCTAAAATTCTCTCTTATTTCGGACACTTCATTGAGTTTCATAAATCTCTCTAAATGATAAACCATATTACGCATTTGATTCATTGTAGCATCTGACTGTATCAGATCATCTCTTGTTAAATTCATTCTTCACGCACTCTAGGGAAATCTAGTTGAATAATAAATGAAAAATAAACATCAATATTAATATTTTCAATTAGAATCATATATGATTAGTATGTTTTTCAAGCAAGAATTATAATTTAGTAAATCATTTATAGACATAATAAATAAAATTTCATGATAAAATATTGAGGTGACTAATATAGACACTCAAATGGAAATCATATGGTTGGGTCACGCATGCTTTAAAATCAAGATGTTTAGTGGAAGGGTTATATATCTAGATCCTTATAATATTAAAGATGGAGAAGAAAAAGCGGATATCATAGTGTCTTCACACACACATGGTGATCATTTTTCGAAATCAGATATTAAAAAAATTTGGCAAGACGATACAGTTTTATTAGGTCCTATTAGCATTGCAAACAGTTTAAAGAAATTTGGTGGTCAAGGCTTGGAAATCGGTGAAGAATTTGCGTATAAAGATTTGTCAATCGAATTGTTTCCTGCCTATACAATCGAGAAAATAACGCATCCAAAAAGCAATAATTGGACGGGAACGATAATAGAATCAGCTGGTAAAATTGTTTATCATGCAGGTGATACTGAAAGAATCCCTGAAATGAAAGATTTAAAGACCCGAAATATTACTGTAGCATTATTACCTTGCGGAGGGACATATACTATGGATTTTGAAGAAGCATCTAATGCTGCTGTGGATATTCAACCTGAAATAGTAGTACCAATGCATAATTGGGAAAAAGATTTAAATATCTTCAAAGAAATTATGGCAAAAAAAGACTCTAACATAAGAGTAGAAATTTTAACTGAAAAATCCTTAAAAATATAAGATTATTTTTTTTTTATTTGTAAAGTACAATTAAAAAGAATTTAATTCTTAGTTGTTTTATTAATCCGAGAAGAGATTTTTATGATAGTATACAATGTTGGTATAAGAGGAGGTCTTAAAAAAATAAGGAAAGCAGATTTTAATGAAGATGAAGTGTATTTAATAGATGATACAAAATCATTGTATATATGGTTAGGATCAAGTATATCTAAGAAAAGAAAAGAATTGTCGGTAAATAAAGCAAATTTATTGAACAATAAAAAGGAAATACCCGTTAGTATTCAAATCGTAAACCAAAATAAAGAATTTGGTTCATTTTTAGATATAAAAGATTTATTACAGAAAGGTATAAACCCTAAGCAGGATTTAGATAGAAGACCAGAATTAGAAATACAATATGAAGAAACTGTAGAGCTTATTGATGCTGGAATAAATCCAGATTTAGAGGCAGAAATCACAATTGCAGCGCATAAGCTTTCTCAAGAAAACAAATCGTATAAAGAGTTGTGTAGTATATTAGCCCAATTGCAGCTTAATTTATTAAAAGATTCAAAAAGCATGTTAAAGAAGGATATAGAAAAAAAAACTCTAGAAATCTTTAAGTCTTCTTCTACATACGAAGAATTATGTTGGTTAATTGCTGAATTGAAAGCAATTAAAAATAAACATTCATTTACTTCATAATTACTAAAATTTCCGCGATTACTAATTTTAAATATAGTAGAATTGATATTTTTCCAATTCTTTTAGCTGTGAAAAAAATACACGCCTTTTCTAAGATGTATATTAATGCTTTATAATTGATACTAATAAAAGCAATTAAATATTTATTCTGACTAATATTAAACATACACACTTACAATCTACTTTTAAAAATATTGAGATTATCAAACTGATTTATCATGACAAGAATCGAAGAACTAAAAGATTATGGGATCGAAATTGCTGATAATATGAAGGAAGGAAATGTGATTATAGATGTTTTCACTCAATGGTGCGGTCCATGTAAATTCTTGTCTCCAATTTTGGAGAAACTTAATAATGAAGGCCTATTTGAGTTAATTAAAATTGATCTTGACGAAAATAGACCCCTCGGTAATAAATTTGGTATAACCGCTATTCCGACTCTTCTTTTCTTCAAAAATGGAGATCTATTTGATGGGATTATTGAAATTCAAGGTCAACCGCTTGTTAGGAACGGGATAATGATTGGAGCGGCAAATGAAAATACTATTAGAGAAATTGTTGGAAAAATGAATTAAGTTAGTATTGTTTAAACTACAATTACAGCATCCAAAGTAAACCCCTATAACATATATTTTATTTTTTTTGTTCATAAAATGGTTAAAAATCTATTTTTTTTAAATAGGATTTAACCACCTTATATTTTTTGAATGTTATTAAAAAGAAATAATTAAAAATTAAAGATAGATTTATGATAGTAAGTAATAATAAAACTAAATCAACAATTATGGCAACAATAGATTTTGAATTTCGAAATCAAATTATCCAATCCGACATTGGTAATACGCTAGCTTATTGCTATCAATGTGCTACTTGCAGTGGAGCGTGTCCTGTAGCACAAATAACAAATGGTCGATATAATCCTAGAAGGCTTATTTTAGATGCGCTTCTTGGGTTAAAAGAGAAAATTTTTGGTAAAGAAAATGCTTTTAATATATGGGGATGCACAGTATGTGATACTTGCGATGAGGTATGTCCTCAAAAAGTGGAGCTCACAGAAATTTTTACCATTTTGAAAAATATTAGCGTTGAAAAAGGTGAAGCACCAGACTACTATACAACACAAGCTTCCACTATTTTAGAAAACGGTAAAGCCATTCCAATGCAACCTGCTATAGAAAGAAGAAGAGATCAACTCGGATTGCCAAAAGTAATTCCTCCAGATGTAGAAGAAGTAAAAAAACTATTAGGAGCTACAAAGTTAGAGGATAAAATTAAAAAAGAAGAATAATCTTCTTCATTACTCTTTTTTAAAAAAATTATCAGGGAATTAACATCCCCTTAAGTTAATAAAGCTTAAATTGAAATAGTAGATGAGCTTAATCTATAGTATATAAAAATATTAATATGTGAATTTTTGATGAGAAGACCAATAATCGGTGGGAATTGGAAGATGAATAAAGGTATACCTTTCGAGGCTGCAGAAATGCTGAAAAAGTTGATTCCACTAGTGAAAAACATAGACAATGTCGATATTGTAATTACTCCACCATATACTGTTTTATTTCCTATGATTGAATTAACTAAAAATACGAACATAATGATAGGAGCACAAAATATGTATTTCGAGGAAAAAGGTGCCTTTACTGGCGAAATCTCTCCTGTTTTCTTAAAAGAATTAGGATGTAGCTATGTTATTTTGGGTCATAGTGAAAGAAGAGATATTCTAAAGGAAACCGATGAAATTGTAAATAAAAAACTGAAAAAGGCTTTGAATTTTAACCTGAAACCTATTGTATGTATTGGAGAACACTTGAAGGAGAGAGAAACACATAAAACAAAAGAATATATAGAGAAACAATTTAGACTTTCTTTTAAAGATTTGAGTGGTGAAGAAATACGAAAAACAGTTATAGCTTATGAGCCAATTTGGGCGATAGGGACGGGAAGGACTGCTACTCCGGAACAAGCTGAAGAAATTCATATTTTTATACGCGATTTGATTACAAATGTTTATGATAGTAAAACTGCAAATGCCGTCAGAATCCAATATGGAGGTTCTATAAAACCTAGTAATGCAAAAGATATTTTCAAAAAGGAAAACATTGATGGAGGTTTAGTTGGGGGCGCTTCCCTCCAAGCTGAGTCATTTAGTGAAATAATTGAAGCTGCAAATAATTCTCCTTTTTAATATCTAACACGCTTTTACTTAGTTTATCCTAAAATTTGATCAAACCTAGATGCAAGTTTTCCTGGAAATTCACCTAAATATGATTGTGGATCTGCAAAAAGTAAATAAAAATAAGGCTCAAACAGGTCATTAATAGTTGGACCAACTCCTGATTTTATTATATAGACCCATAACTGTTCATTTGAAAAATAAGATTGTCGGTAAATCCATTCAAGCGTTGAAATATTCGGAAATACGTTAATGTTTCTTAAAATAGAGTCTATATCTGCCAATGAATATAATATCCCGAAACTCATGATTGGTGAAAGATCAAACGATGTTATACATATACCTCTAAGCCCATAACTACTCATTTCTTTTAAAAAATCATCTGCTAAACTAGTAATCGCTTCTTTTTGCGCTTCGACGCGGCTTCTAGCTTCTTTATCAGTTAGGATTTCGATAATTTTATCCTCTTCATTTTGTAGCAATTCTAGAGCTGCATCAAGAGGAATTTTATCTGCGATAACTAAATTATAAATATTTTTGATTTTTGCATTAACAGACTTTTGAAGGAGATATGGCTCAGTTTGAGTCGTGATTAGTACATCCCCTTTATATTGATTGTCATCGGAACTATCAGGTTTTTTTTTTCTTGATTTAAATTCTAACATTTCAATTTTTTTATCAATATTTCTAGCAAACTCAAATAGTGCGGAAACTAATCCTGCATTGAGTTCAAATGAGCTAACGGGATCTAATTTCGTCAATGGTTCTAAATTCTGTTGCGTGAAGTCAAAAAATCTTAAAGTTAAATTCACTCCACTTGGAGGAGTATTTAAAATTAAATTATAATATGGAAAGCCTGTATTGGTAATAACAGATAACTCATAAAATGTCATATTAATTATTAATCTAAGAAAAATTTGAAGATTGAAATATAATTAAATCATAATTATAGATTTGGTAATATATATTTAAATTAATTGAGTTAATAGCATAGTTTCATTTAAAAAAACTAATAAAACTTCCGAGAATATAAAAGAGAAAAAACAGAGTTAAATTTCTTATTTTATTATTATCGTAGGTTTCCCAGGTAACCCTTGAGCCGCTTTGTTTTCTTGCGATTCATTTTCGGGGATGATACTTACTTTACATTTATATTTCTTTTCATAAATATTTTTAATCTCAAAAAAGAAATTAAATTCATCTATGGCATTTATTGGTGATTTAACATATTTCCCAAGATTCTTCAATACTTTAATGACTGTTTGAGAAACAAAATTCCCCTTTGGTTTAAATTCTTTATTTTCCATTAATTTTCCAATTATTTCTCTTTGATCCTTTGATTTTTCTGCTAATGAGAGAAGTTTCAGCATTAAATCGAATTTCCATTCAGCTGCAATAATAATCATCATCTCATTCAGTTTTTCTTTCTTAATAATTTGAATTATATGATTAATTGAGTCAATAGTATTATTCATTAAATTCCATTTGTAATCATTTTCAACAGAAAGGATATTTTTATCGTATTTAGGCCAAAGGGCTAAACTTAAAAAGCCCTTTTTTCCCATTTGCTCCCATACTTCCTCAGTCATATGAGGTATAAACGGATGAAGTAATAATGCTAAATTCTCTTTACATTTGTCAAAAACTTCCTTATAAACTCCCTCAGACTTATACCTATTTAGTTCGGAAGTAAATTGGATGATTTCGTTAATGGCATCTCTAATTGACAATATACTTAACGACTCGCTTACGATTTTTATTGTTTTATTAAGGTAATATTCAATAAGCGTATCTCTAATTATTTTTTCATTTCTGACGGTTTCTGGGGGTTCTGTTAATAATGTAAATGTGTTTTTTACATATTTGAAAGCAAAATCTACACCTTCATCAGACCATTCTAATCCTGATTTAGGACTCGCTCCAAATAAAATAAAAAACCTCGCGGCATCCGCTCCATATTTATTCATAATGCCGATGGGATCAACTGTGTTACCAAGGCTCTTGCTCATTTTTACACTTTTTAAAATGAATTCAGTTCCACACCGTTTACAACTTTTATCGTGCATTTCTGCTTTCATTGCGAAGGTTTCACATTCAGAACAGAAAGGATGAGCTTTATTTATCATTCCTTGAGTAAGTAATCGTTGAAACGGCTCACTATATGATTGAAGACCAATATCACGAGCTACTTTAGTGAAAAAACGAGCGTAGAGTAGGTGCATTATCGCATGTTCTATCCCACCAATGTATTGATCGACATTCATCCAATAATCTGCTATTTCTTTTTTATAGGGCAACTCTTTTTCATATGGATCACAAAATCTAAAGAAATACCAGGAACTGTCAACAAAGGTATCCATCGTATCAGTTTCTCTTTTTGCTTGTTTCCCGCATTTTGGACAAGGCACATTAATAAAATTCTTACTAGTATTAAGAGGATTTCCTTTTCCCGTGAACTGCACATCTTTTGGAAGTACTACTGGTAGATCTTTAAATGGTACAGGAAGTGTTCCACAATTATCGCAATAAATCACTGGTATGGGACAACCCCAATACCGTTGTCGAGAAATCAACCAATCTCTTAACTTATAATTGACAGTTTCTTCTCCCATATTAATGGATTCTAACTTTTTAGAAATTGATTTTATAGTGGATCGATTATCCATACCGTTAAATTCATCAGAATTAACTAAAATTCCATCCCCTTCGTAAGCTCGTGTCATCTTATTCACATTTAATTCATAGTCAAATGGTTGAATAACAATTTTTATTGGAATATCATATTCTTTAGCAAATTCAAAATCTCGCTGATCATGTCCAGGAACTGCCATTACTGCTCCCGCACCATATTCGTAAATGACAAAATTGCCTACATATATGGGTATTTGTTCCTTAGTTATGGGATTAATAGCAAGTTTACCAATGAAAATTCCTTTTTTCTCGATGTCAAGATTAGTTCTTTCAAATTTGTCTTGTTTCATTACTTCAAGGTAAAAATTATCAAAAACATCCTTATATTCTGTATCCATTACCCATTCTTTTATCCAAGGATGTTCTGGTGCGAAAACCATAAAAGTGACGCCATATAATGTATCAGCCCGAGTAGTGAAAATATCGATTGTGCGATCTTCCCCAACAATGGGAAATCGAATAATGCTCCCTTCAGATCTCGAAATCCAATTTCTTTGCATCATTTTTACTTTTTCTGGCCAGTCTACCGTGTCTAAACCATTAAGAAGTTCCTCAGCATATTTGCGGATCTTTAAGAACCATTGGGTTAAAAATTGTTGTTCTACATCAGAACTACATCGCCAGCACTTACCACCTTGTACTTGCTCGTTAGCTAATACAGTAAGACAATCTGGGCACCAGTTAACGTAACTCTCTTGTCGATATGCTAAGCCTTTCTCGTACATCTTTAAAAAGAACCATTGATCCCATTTGTAGTAATTAGGATCGTGACTATATACCATTCGAGTCCAATCATACGAAAGTCCTATACGTTTTTGTTGGTTTTGAATTGATTCAATATTCAAATCGGTCCATTCTTCAGGATCTACCCCATGATCAATAGCCGCATTTTCAGCAGGCAATCCATAACTATCGTATCCCATTGGATACAAAACATTAAAGCCCTTCATTCTCTTATATCTTGCAAATGAGTCCCCTATTGAATAATTACGCAAATGTCCCATATGTAATTCGGAGCTGGGGTAAGGATACATCTCCAAAATGTAGTATTTTTCTTTTGCATTTTTACTCATATCTTCTTTAACTTCGAAGATTTTCTTTTCTTCCCATTTTTTTTGCCATTTTTTCTCGATTTTTTGAAAGCTGAATTCGTTTAAAGTCATTTTATATCATATTATCTTTTATAACTTGCTTGTTAAAAATATAAACTGAAATAATTTATACAATAAATTTTTTTTGAAATGAGGTATATTCTTAATCAAAAAGATTATAGTAACTGTAATATTTGTATGACCAGTGACAGTTGAAAAGATTAGGGTTTCAATAGGTAGTGCTTCACTACTTGGATTATATGAGACTAAAAAATTTAAAGATGTACCTACAACATGCTATATAATGACCTATACAGCAGGTCATTGCAGTGCAAATTGTGGTTTTTGCCCACAAGCTAGAGAATCAAGAAGTTCCATTGAATTATTATCGCGTGTTAGTTGGCCAGTTTTTAGTTTTAAAGATTTTTTGACGAAATTGAATTACATGCCACATACAAAAAGATTTAAAAGAATTTGTATTCAAACCTTAAATTATTTACAAAATTTTCAAGATCTTATAGAAATTGTTTCCCAGATTAGAAAAAAATGCAATATTCCTATATCTATTGCAATACCGCCTATGGGGAAAGAAAATTTAGAAAGATTAAAACTTCTCGGTGTGGATCGGGTAGGTATAGCTCTTGATGGTGCTACGCCTGAAATTTTTGAACGCATAAAAGGAAAAGTAGTAAAAGGACCTTATAATTGGAATAACCACATTCAAAAACTCAAAGAAGCGCTTACAATTTTTGGAGAGGGAAATGTTACAACGCATTTAATCGTGGGATTGGGAGAGACAGCATTTGCAATCTTGAAAATGATTAAAAAACTTCACGATTTAAGAATAAGAGTAAGCCTTTTTGCATTTATGCCCATAAAAGGGACATTACTTGAAAATTTAAGCCAACCAGATTTACTAAATTTTAGAAAAATACAATTAGGAAGATATCTTCTAGTGAACGATAATAGAACTCTTAAGGACTTTACTTTCAATAATTTTGGCGCAATTGTAAAATTTAATTTAAATGAGAAGGAGTTATGGGATAATATTTGTAATACGGATGCGTTTTTAACTTCGGGTTGTCCAGGTTGTAACCGTCCTTACTATACATCAAGACCTTCGGGTCCCATTTATAATTATCCTAGAACATTATTAACACATGAGATGGAAGATATTTTTAAAAGTTTAATTAATGTTGTTCATAATAAATAGTGGTAAATAGCTTGAGAGAATGGAGATTTCTTCCCTTAGAAACTAGAAATGGATATTGGAATATGGCTTTAGATGAAGCGATACTAAATGCAGCTATTGAAAAAAAAATTCCTAACACTCTAAGGTTTTTCAAATGGGAGCCATCAACTGTATCTATTGGAAGAAATCAAAGTATTTCTAACGAAGTAGACTTGAATGTAGTTAGAGAAAAAGGTTTCAATGTTGTAAGGAGAATAACTGGAGGGGGTGCTGTATTCCATGATAGCACTCGTGAAATTACATACTCTATTGTATGTCCTTTGAAATTTCTAGAAAACCTTAATGCTAAGAATGTGATTGAGCAATTTGAGATTATCGAGGCGGGTATTGTTAATGGTTTATCACAATATGGCTTGCAGCCTCAAAAAGGAGTTATTCATTGCCCTGCTATTTTTTTAGATGGAAAGAAATTTTCAGGAAATGCACAGATAAGAAAGAAGGGGTATCTCCTTCAACACGGAACAATTTTATTGGAACTTGATCCTAACCTTATGTATTCCGTTTTAAAAGCACCTTATAATATAGGGAAAACTAAAATGGTGAAATCTGTATTTGCGAAGTGCATCGGCATCAAAGAACGATTAGACCAATATGATGAAACGGAATTCTTATTCTATCTTAAAGCTGGTTTCGAGGCGACATTAAGAATTAAATTAATAGATGGAAATTTCACGGATTATGAATTAAATTTAGCAGATAAACTTGTGTCCAAAAAATATTCTAATAAGAAATGGCTGGAAAAATATGACTGAGATTAAGGATCTAGTTAAGAGATTTGAATTAGGTAATCAAACATGGTCAGATTATGAAAAATTGTTAAAACTTGACGATAGAGAATTAGAGCCGATTTTAAATCTTGCTTATAAATTAAAGAAGAAAAAAAGTGGAAATCTATTAAAAATTTATATCCCCAATAAACGGTTTCCAGCCATCAGTATTACTGGAAGTGAATGTTCATTACACTGCGAACATTGTAATAAAAAATATCTAGATGGTATGAAACCAATCCTAACTAATTCCGAATTAAAATCCTATTTGCTAGAATTATATAGTAATGGTGGAATCGGTGTTTTACTTTCGGGAGGATGTCTTCCCGATGGTTCAGTTCCTTTATTAAACTTTCTAGATACCATTAAAGAAATCAAGAAGAGAACTAATTTAATAATCAACGCTCATACTGGGTTGCTTAGTGAAGAAACTGCTAGACAATTAGCACTTGCAGGTGTTGATATCGTTTCTTTTGATGTTACAATGGATAAAGACGTAATAAACAATATTTACCATTTAAACAAAGATATTGACGATTATAAAAAAGCAATCCGTTTCATGCAAAAATATGGAATAAATATCGTTCCTCATATTTGCATAGGGTTATTTTATGGAAAGATTCACAAAGAATTGGAAACAATTAAGTTTTTGAAAGAATCGGGACTAGATCCCTCTTTAATAGTATTGATTGCTTTAATCCCTCCAAATAATTCTGGAAATAATTTTCTTAGACCTCAACCGAGTGATATCGCAAAAATTATTGCGATTACTAGATTTGTCTACCCAGACGCAGAAATTTCCTTAGGGTGTATGAGGCCAAGAGGGGAAGTGAAATTAGAGATAGAAAAATATGCAATTAGAGCTGGGATAAATAGAATTGAAATACCTTCAAAAAATACATTAAAATGGGTAAAAAATAATGATCCTGAAGTTGTCTTCAATTTCTTCTCAGCTTGTTGTGCGATTCCAGATAAATTTGAAAAATACGCAGAAAGCAAGGATTCAGATTTAAAGAATTATAAGATTTAATTTTTAAACAAGGAGATTTAAGATTATGAGAGGAAATATAGAAATTATCGGACTAGAAAATATCCCCCTAATAAAACCCGGAGACAATATTCCATTAATAATTTTTAATGCTTTAACAAAAAACAGTATCTCGTTAGAAGATGGAGACATTGTGATTATTGCCCAAACTATAATATCGAAAAGTCTGGGAAGACTAAGAAATATAGAAGATATCATCCCAAGTCAAGAGGCTATCGATCTGCACGATATAATGGCTCCATTGATAAGAAAAAATAATTTACCTGATAAAAGTCCTGAACTAATTCAAGCAATATTAGATGAATCCAGACACGTTTTGAAAGCAGAGCATGTAATGATTGTTGAAACGAACCACGGTTTTATATGTGCAAATGCAGGTATTGATAAATCTAATGTCGGAAAAGGGGATGTAATTTCTCTGCTCCCTTTAGATTCAGATAACGAAGCCGAAAAAATCCGGTTTTCTCTTCAAAAATTAACAAAAAAAAAAATTGCTGTATTAATTTCAGACTCGTTTGGAAGATCGTTTAGATTGGGGGCAGTAGGAGTAGCCCTAGGTGTTTCTGGAATATCTCCAATATTGGACAAGCGAGGTAGTAAGGATTTATATGGGAAAGAATTACAGAGTACAATCATCGGGCAGATTGACAGTTTGGCTTCTGCTGCTCAATTGGTTATGGGAGAAGCGGACGAAGGTCTACCAGTTGTTATAATCAGGGGATATAAATATTCAATAATGGAAAAAGCTTCTATAAACCAAATTTTAAGAAAAAGCGAGATAGATTTATTTAGAGAGAAATGCATAAATGGTAATTTTGAAACTATTCTTAAATCTCGGAGAAGTTATAAATCAGAGTTTAATGATAAAGAAATTAGTATTAAACTGATAGAAGACTGTATAGATATAGCTCGATGGTCTCCAAGTGCTCACAATGGCCAATTCTGGAGATATACTATAATTGAAAAGGGAAAGATTCGTGAAACTTTGATTAAGAAGATGAATTCTAAATTGAAAGAAGACTTGATATCAGAAGGCAAATCAGATAATTATATTTTTAAGAAAATAAATAAAACAGGAAATCAATTTCTCAATTCACCTTATTTAATACTCCTATGTATGGATGCACACGATTTAGAGACCTATTCAGATAATAAACGAGAATTAAATGAGTATATTATGGGTGTCCAGAGTGTAAGCGCCTCAGCAACCTATTTACTTCTTGCATTTGAAAATAAAGGATTATCAGCGTGCTGGTATTGCGCACCTTTATTTGCAAAAGAAATTATCAAGGAAGTACTAAAACTACCAAGTTCTTTCGTACCTATGGCATTTTTTACAGTAGGTTATTCAACTAAAACAACTCAAAAACCATATCGTAAAGAATTGAAAGATATTATCTTTAAAATAAGTAAAGAAGAATGAGCGTTAAAATATGGATGATTTTTACTATTTAGTACTTGCAGGTGGAGTAGGAGCGGCTAAATTTATAGAAGGATTGGCGAATGTAATTGATCCCGCTTTATTAAAGATCATAATAAATACTGGTGACGATATAGAATTATACGGTTTACAAATCTGCCCTGATATTGATATAATAACTTACACTTTGGCGGGAATTGTAGATAAAGAAAAAGGATGGGGTTTTCAAGACGAATCTTTTAATTGTTTAAAATCTTTAAAACAATTTTACGATTTTAAGTGGTTTAATTTAGGAGACAAAGACTTAGCAACACACATATATAGAACTGATCTTTTTAAGAAGGGATTTAGTAAAGCAGAAATCACTATGAAAATAGCTGAAAAAATGGGGATAACATCTCATCTCATACCAATGACTAATGAGAGTGTTCAAACAATAATTACAACCGATTCAGAAGAAATGCATTTTGAAGAATTCTTCATTAGATACAATTGTAGACCAAGAATATTAGATATTAAGTTCCAAGGCATTGATAAAGCAAAACCAGTTCAGGGTGTACTTGATTACATAATGCATGCTGAGAGAGTTCTAATTTGTCCTTCGAATCCTGTAGTTTCCATTGGAACTATACTTATGATTCCGGGAATTAGGAAAACATTAAAAAACATCAAGCAAAAAGTAATTGCTATAAGTCCAATTATAGAAGGGGCAACAGTAAAAGGTCCAGCAGATAAAATGATGAAACATCTGGGACTCGAAGTTTCTTGTGTTGGAGTGGCGCATTATTATAGAGACATAATAAGCCATTTCATCATTGATAATAAAGATTGTGCATTAAAGCCGATAATTAAGGAAATGGATATAAACACTTATTGTTTTGATACCTTAATGGTCTCAAAAGAAAAAAAGAAAGAATTAGCAAAGTTTACAATTAATTTAGAAATATAATATTGTAGGTTTCACGCTGTAGTTTCCTGAATTTCAAGCTCTTTTTCTTCTTTTATTTCTTCTTTCTTCACATAATCCCCTACTGAAGCTAGAATCTCTTTTATCCTACCTTCTTGTTGGAGCCGAATAATTAAATTTCTATGTTTTATTGAAGAGATAATCTTTGAAATCACAGGGAATATTAGTATTAATGGAATTAAGAGTATTATGATAACTTCTGGAGAAAAAATTGCAACACTTTCTATGATAGCAGGTGGTAAATTAAAAACATTTTCCATGAACCATTTTGGATGGATAATAATAAAGCTAATGATTATCAGTAAGCCAACCCGGAAAATAAAATTGATAACTGTTGAAATTATTAGGCTTTTAGGTTTAGGTGCTGATGATTTGGCTGTTAGAGTATCGCGTGCTTCTTTATCTTCTTGAAAAAGTCGGTGTATGTATCTTCCAAGTCTTCTCGTCTTAGAAGCAGCGGTAATTAATTTCTTTTCTTCGTCCTCTAATTTCCTTTTTTCAATCATTTCTTTAACATAAGAAAACGTCTCTCCTGTCTTAGCGAAAAATTTTCCTATAGTTGCTTTTTCATCAATTTTTAATTCCTGTTTCCTTTTTTTTGCTTCTTCTTTGATTTTGTCAATATTTGCGGTTATATAATAGGATTCACTTTGTAACACACTTAACTGAGCTTCTAACCTATAACTTCTTTCTAAGGATGGTTTAGTAACAGTGAATGTATAATTTATTTGGAAAGCCATTTCTAAATATATATAAGAAGCAATTGCAAGAAGAATTACAGGACTTGCAAAAAATTGAAATATATTGTCAATAGGAATCACCTCTAATGATGGATCTAGAGGATAGGGTAGATCATCAAAATATGGAATTGGTATACTGAATAATTCTAGCATATCTTTAAACCCAAAAACCATAAGCGGAATAACCAACATGAGAACGATTGCTCCTACAACGCGTATATCGTTTTTTGGATCTGTTCTCAGAAATGCTTTGATAGCGTAATAGATAGCGATGATGAATAATATTTGAAATGCAAATAAATAGATATTTTCGCTGAATACTGCGAATTCCTTACCTATTAGATCTGGAATTTCACTAAATTCTGGTGTAGTACCATTCGGAAAGGTAAACCAGAGACTTAACAATCCTCGAAAAAATTGCTCTAATAAAGTTAGTATGGACGGTTGAACGGCCAAAAAAAGAATAGAGGCCACCATAACACAAACAAACGCAACACCATATGCTACTGTAAATATAGCATATGTCGAAATATTTCTTAAACTAGTCAGAAATGAAGATAAAACAAGTTCTCCATCAGTAGTTGTGATTACTTCGTCAAAATGAAAAATTGATAGAAAAATAACTAAAATCCACAGGAAAACAAGTGCATTAATAACCTTTAGAATCATAAGGTAATATCTCGTCATCTTTTAATACGCACTCCCCTTTTTCTTTGCTTCCACATATTTCGCTAAAACTTGGTTCATCATATCATCAGGTCCAACTGTTATGATGTTTACTCCTAAATTTCTTACTTCTTGCTTTAATGCTATAATATGCTCCATCATTTCTTCGCTGATAGCTTCTGCAAGAGCCTTATCTGTAGATGATAAATCAATTTCATGAATTTCAAACCATGGACTGAATGGATTGATTAAAATAATAGTATGGTTGAAAGGTACTAGTTTTCTGATTGCTTGTCCTATTTCTTTAACATTTGCTTCTAAATCCGATATAATGAAAAGTAAACTACGTTTTTGAAAGCGCTTGTTTAAAACACCCATCGCTTCAACGAATCTCGACTTACCTTGTGGTTTTATTCTTGCAACAAAATCTAACACCTGATAAAAATGATCTTCTCCACTCCCAGGTTTTAAAAATTTGAAATTTTCCCTATCTGAAAATGTAAAAACGCCCACATTGTCTTTGCGAGATAATGCGACTTTAGTTAAAAGCATGCAGGCTCTAATCGCATACTCGAATTTTGTGTTTTCAATAGCACCACCTGCCAT
Organism: Candidatus Nanopelagicaceae bacterium; assembly: GCA_035530895.1. Taxonomy (GTDB): domain Archaea; phylum Asgardarchaeota; class Lokiarchaeia; order Sigyniarchaeales; family SOKP01; genus SOKP01. The sequence goes on along the minus strand of DATKTW010000073.1, from coordinate 6,372 downwards.
AGAATTAGACGAGTCTACCAAGATCATAACGGTAACATCTCTGTCACTTTCAAATTCTTTAACAATTAATTTTTGAGTCCGAGCACTTGCTTTCCAGTCAATCAATCTAAATTGATCTCCAAATACATATTTTCTCATTCCATAGAATTCAGATCCAAGTCCTTTTTGTTTAGATCGTTGTTGTCCGTAATTTAAGTTTAAAGAGCGTTTAGAACCTAAAATTTCAATTCTTTTAATATCCTCGTAAGGGGGATAAACTAAGATATCAGATACACTATCCGGAACAACTCTTTCTACAGAGTTAAATCCTAACCTATCTTTGACTATTAGAGAAAGAGGACCCAAAGGATACTCGCCTCTTACTTTTGGCTCGAGAATATAGCTGAACTTTATTTTTTTCTTTGGACCAATTCTAGTTGAAATAAAATTTTCTCCTAATACTAACCTAAAGAGTTGAGGATTGTAGTAATCTCTAATTTCAAGAAAATCAAAACCATTTTTCCCAGTGTTTTCAATGATTACTTTAACATGAACGAAATCGTCTCTGAACACTTTCTCTTTTTCAAGTTCTCTATGAACTCTTAAATCTTCGATATTCATCTGGTAATAGAATAATGGTAAACTTACAACTGTGCTAAATATTAAAAGTATGGCGAAATAAATCAGGAAGTAGTTTTCAAACGCAAAACCTGCTGTTAGAAAAAAAACTGAAAATAATACTAAAGTTCTTCCCTTTCCTCCTAACATCTTATTCCTCCTTGCCTAAATTATTTATATCTTTTTTCCTTTAAATTTAACTCTATTTTTAATGCAAATAAAAAACTTTAAATAGGGATTGGGATATCTTCGATAATGTTTTTGATTATTGTCTTTATATCTAAACCCTCTAATTCGGCTTCTGGCTTTAGTAGTATTCGATGGTTTAACGCTGGAACAACTAACGCTCTCACATCATCAGGTGTAACATATACTCTCCCTAAAATAGCAGCTCTAGCTTTAGAACACTTCATTAAGACAAGGGATGCTCGTGGACCACACCCAAGACCGATCTGAGGATGACTTCGAGTTTTTAATACAATATCTCTAATGTATTTCAATATCCTATCATCAATGTATACCATGTTCATTAATTTTTGAGCCGCGAGTATTTCTTCCCCATTGGTAATAGCCTCGACTGATGGAGAATCGCCTGATATCTGTCTTCTCATTATATCAACTTCTTCTTCTTTTTCTGGATATTCTAACCAGAGCTTCATGACAAATCGATCAAGTTGCGCTTCAGGTAAGGGGTAAGTTCCCTCCATTTCGACTGGGTTCTCTGTAGCAACAACCATAAAAGGTTTATCAAGCGGAAGAGTATCTCCTTCAATAGTTATTTGTCTTTCTGCCATAGCTTCAAGGAGCGCAGCTTGAGTTTTGGGAGCACTTCGATTGATTTCGTCTGCTAATACAATATTTGCAAATAAGGGGCCCTTTTGGAGTACAAACGCTCCTTCGTTTTGATCAAATATTTTTGTTCCTGTAATATCTGATGGTAGTAAATCAGGAGTAAATTGAACTCTTCTAAAGGATATACCGAGCGTTTTTGCGAATGTCTTTGCCATAACGGTTTTCCCTAAACCAGGTACTCCTTCAAGGAGGACATGGCCATTAACAAGTAGTGCTATGAAAAGTTGCTGCAAGATATCGCCGTAACCTACAATAACTCGACTAACCTCTGATAGTACTTCTTGTGCTATATCTCTAATTGGTTCTACATTTAATTCTTCCCTATCGTAATACTTTGCTTTATTATGGGATTCCATTTATTATCACTTCTCTCATTTTTTTTTTTATTTTGTATTTGATTTTTTCTTTTTTTTTTTTTATTAAAATTGATTACTGTGATTAATTCTTATACATTGTTTACAACCCACTCCATCTCGAAGTAAAGGTTTTCAAATTCTTGTTCATTTTTCACTTTGCTTTTCCCCTCTTTAATAGCTATAATTGTATCCATAAATTTAGAGATCCTTTTGATTTTAATTTTGGATGTCTTTGGTTCTTTAGATATTACCAAAGCTATTACATTTTTGGTTGTAATTTTTTGACCTCGTAAAAGAGCATTTAATTTTCTCTCTAATCTCCTATAAAGCAAAGTTAATGCTTTACCATATCTGCTTTTCTCTCGATACCATTCAATTTTTTCTGCGAAAAATGAAGAAGTTCTAAATTTTTCTCTTTCTTCTTTTTTATCTTGTTTATCAGCTTTCTTTTTTGCCGATTTTTCGTCTTTTTTAGGTAAATATTTTTTCAAGGAATAAATTGCTAAAATAGGATAAATCCAAGCTGTAATTGGATTAGTACTTAAATGAATAATATACTGTGTAATAAACCCAAAGATACCTGCCGATGTCAAATCCCGAGAAAATTCAGGTCGAATGTGAGCTTCATCGAAAACAATAATCCAGTCCTCTTTAGGTTCACCATATGTTAACCAATTTACTATATTTAGTCCGAATTGAAGATTATCATAACCCGGTTGCGCTATGAGTTCGTTATTAAACAAACTCGCATCAGCTGATACAAAAACCCTTGAAGTAATAGCATCCTTAGCCATAAAAACTCCTTGAGAATATCCACCTAAAGGCCATTTACTTGGAAAACCAGGAAGCGCGCCGCCAATTAAGCTTAAATCAACAAAATCGTAATCAAAATTATACATATGATCACCATCTTTATCAACATACCCATATTCAGTACTTGATCCTACTAAATCCCATCCGAAAAACGATAGGAAGGGACCACCTACTACTGCAGATGCTTCAGATAAAATAACATCACTAATCCCCACCGTAGTGGGATGAGCGGAAAACGATTGAATCACAGGAAAATCTGGAGCAACATAATATGAACCGTTATCACGTAATATTCCATTAGCAAAAATAGTAACTGGTATTGTTCCTTGAAGGTGAGGGTCTAAAGCACTTGCGATAAAAATCTCCCATAATAATGTACTCGTGCTTCCATGGTCATGGCATATAAATAAAGAATTTCTTGTGGTATTATCGAAAAAATCCATGAAATATGGTATTTCAAATATTGGATTGTAAAACAAATTAGGACCTAGTAAGATTAGTAAGATAGATTTATCTAATCGCTCCGTAGCACTCAAGCTGGATTGAATCGTCATAACGTTATATCCATCACCTTCAATTGCGGTCTTAAAATCAGATGCACCATTCCATTTCTCGTTATAAACGGAAAAATTCTGATCATTTACTCCTTGATCAAAAATTGGGCCAAATAAAGGTATAAATGTGACAAAAAAAATCACTAAAAAGAGCGCCTCTCTATAGGCAGAACCTGTTTTTGATTTTTTACGAGATTGTATTTCTCTCGATTTTTGAACAGTAGTATTTCGAATGAAAATTACCAAGGCAAATCCTAAAAATATCGCTCCGATATAACAAACAAGAGGAATATAATTCATAAACATTGGAAGAAATTCCCCTATATTATACTTGGGGTAATCCTCAATGAAACTGCTTATAAAAATCCCATAAATTATGAGAAAAACCGTGAAAAATCCTATGATTAAACCCTTTGAAAATGGGACATTTTTTCCGTTTGATTTTCCAACATTTGACATTTTTTTTAATACTGAAGCTCGATTTTTAGTGTTATTAGATTAGTGTTATCTAACTAAAAGCTTACTGTTGGTAACGCTTTTCCTGTTATATCATTGTATAAATTTGAGAATAACTGAACTGCAAAGTTTAATTCCTTTCCTGTTGGTTCAATTCCTCCATAGATGATATCCTCGATTTTCTTGATGAATGGATAGATAGACTCTGGTTTTTGACCTAACTCATTAACGCATGTAATAGCGTATTCCCTTATAGTTTGGTAAGCGAGCCTTGGTTTCTTGAACTTTTTCGTTATTATATCGTTGTAAATAAGATAAATATACGCTATTGCCTCTTTAGCCCTATTCGAGCTAACTAGTACTTTTACATTTTCTATTTTTTGGCTAATATCGATTTCAGTTTCTTGTTCTTTTTTTGATTTTTTCTTTTTTGCCATTTTCTTTACCTACTTCCTTTTTTTACATCGTTTTTATTATAATTTCTTTGACCTTATTATTTTTTCTACAAATTTCTCAATATACTATTTTCTGATTTTTCTAACATTCTTAAAATTTTAATACAAAATTATAACCTGTTAATTCAAAATAAATTGGAGAAAATAAATCAATCGTACTGTAAAACTCTTTGTCCGTAATTTGATACGGTTTTGCATAAACAATTTCCTCTACTTTTTGTATAAATGGATAAATTCTAGCAGGTGTTAAGCTTAATTCTTTGACAGATATAATAGCAAAATCTCTGATTGTCTCGTTAATCTTTCGAGTTCTTCCAAACTTTGCATTGATCAAATCCATGTAAATTGCATTGAAAAGGTAAGATAATGATTCTTCTAACCTTCCCGTTTCTTTTAAAATTTTAAGATTAATTATTTTGTTCTCAAGAGGTAAATTAACTACTTTTGAAAGTTTATCTTGTTTTTTATAATAACGATAACCAAAAAAAGCTAACCCTCCAACAACAACTGCTAAAATTGGAAGAAAAATGGAAAAAAACATTAAGAAAGGGGGAATTTGAGGTCCATTACCTATTGGAGTTGATTGGGGGGGTTGAACTGTTATGTAGTATCGAGTAACTAGATTTTTAGCTAGATTGTTCTGTAATCGAATAGTGATAAAAGTCAAACCTGTACTGCTATTAAGTAGATGTGGTACGGAAAACTCTCCGTTTGAACCAGTTTGAACATTACTTCTCACTAGAGTCCCATTATAATAAATATCAATGAGTCTATCATTAATAGGTAATGTTGGATCAGTCTTCGAAACAACTTGTCCAGCAATAGTTAAACTGGTCGATGCTATTATCGTTGAAGGGAGGTCCCAAATGCACGTAATGTTCGAGAACACCTTTGTTTCTGTAAATAATGTTTCAGAATATCCAATTTCGGGAGGTGATTGAAATGTGAGTTTTAAATCTAAATCTGCTATTCCAATATCTGGAATATAAATAGGTTGAATTAAACCCGCGATAGTAGTTGAAACGATGTTACTGTCTACGATGACAGCCCCATCATACCAAAAATAATTAATTGATGAAGACGGGATTCCATTACCATCTGAATATCTTAAATAATCGTCAGCATCAAAATCAAAGAATTCACCGATTAATTTAGCATCAGATGGAGCGTTTACATCAAAATAAGAAGTAGTATTTACGAAAATTGTGTAATAAGTCCGATATTCTACACTATCAGGTGGAGAAATTACAAAGGCTTCAATTTTATGAGAAGAATATATATCGAGGGATGGATCAATGGTGTAATTAATTTGGAAGTCTCCATTCGAATCAGTAATACCGGTGATACTAGAGTATACGATATCGTCAATTTCAATTGCGATCATATATCCTACTTTACCTGTATCGAAAATTCTATTAAAAAGTCTTCCTTGAACATATATTGGCCTATTATGAGTAAAGCGAGAGTTATTAATATCAATTGGATTCGTTAAGTCTAAAGTCGCCCAGATGCCTGAACTTTTAACTCCGTCGCCTTGAACTCTATTTGAATAATAACCTAACATGCTTAAATTTATCAGAGACGGGAATATAATGAAAATTGAAATTAAAAAGAGAATTCTTTTTTTCTTTTTTTTATTAGTTTTATGCGAGCTATATATTTTTATCAATATTCTCACTCAAATCATATCTTAATTATTATAAAACTCTAAAAAATTCTACTTCATAAAATTCTACATAATAATAATCGGGAGAGATAAAATTATCTTCGGGATAAAAAGTCACCCATATCTCAGCGTCAGCGGGCCAACTTCCTATCATTATTGTAACATTAAAGAAACCAGATCCATCTGTGCTCCATATTTCTGTTTCTAAAATATTTCCAAGGCTATCTCGAATTGTAACATTTATTACCATTAAATCCATTGCGGTTCCATTATCCCAATTTAAGAATCCATAAACGTATAAATCGTCACCTTCATAAAAATCGTCTTTGACCACTCTAGTGTCATATTCTCCAGTTATTACCGTACCTGCCGTAATATTAATCGGGAGAATCGAACTCATGGATATATTCATATAATTCGTTAAATATATTCCGCTTTCACTAATATTTCCAGTAAAATAAATCAAAATGTAATATAATCCTTGAGGACAATTTAAGACGATGGAATTACTATCATATAAATATGATCCACCATAAACCGTTCTGAATTGAGGACCGTTCAGATTCAAAAACCCTGAAACATCATGAGTAGCATTTACTAGAAATAAACCTATAACTAAACCA
>DATKTW010000072.1:0-18016 GCA_035530895.1 Candidatus Nanopelagicaceae bacterium | reverse complement strand
TGCCGATAGGGAAAATTTAGATAGGATAAACGCTGACATAATTAGAGCTGCCTCAAATGAAGTTTATCCCACGTTTAGAGGAGAGATCGTAGACCAATTAAACGATCAAGAACTACTTGCTCTCTTTGGAATTGCACGATCATTGATAAATAAAGACGAGCCATTTACTCTAGTTGATGACGCTTTTGAAGAGTATCAGATAATAAGCGAGACTTACTCAATAGAACCACATGTGAAGATGAGTTTTCGTAAATATATCAGAACACTTAATCAATTGAAAATTATAGCATCTAAAACAGTCAGAATCGAAGAAGCAGAAAGAGGCAGACACCTCGAAATTACACTATTAGATATACCCGCCCTGAAATTGGAAGAGTTTTTAATTGAGATTTTTAACAAGAAATTTAGCTAAAAAATAGTTTTACTCTATTAGCTTCATTTTTCAAAAATTTATACTTAAGAGATCATATTTAGTTATAGTTATCAGAAGAAATTAAACAAGTATTTAATTCAATATCTTAAGGGATAATAAGAAAAATCCGGTGTTCTGAGAAGAATTTAAACTAAATCAAAAGGATGATAGACTGGATAAAGTGATTAGTATTTAATCAGTAATTCTTTTTTTCATCCTTACTTTTACTATACCAATCAAGCCAATCCTTTCGGCGGTTTTTTGCTTTCTGTACTTCGTCTGCATCTGATCCCCGTTCATCTCGTATGCGATACCAATAGCGATCTAATTCGCTTCGAGTTAACGATAATCCGCACGAACTACATGCCATCAGACGATTGTCAGGATTGTATTTCATATTACCTGCGCATTCTGGACATCGTGCCATAGTTTTCAGAGTAGTTTATATTTTTATTTTTCTTATCTCTAATTATTATAGAATTTTACACAATTAAAATAATTACTGCATGTTAGATAAACTCCAAATTTATTTTTAATGCTGTATTACTTTATAATAGTTTACAATTAACTCAATAACTAATTTTAATGAGAAATATGAAATCAGATGTATATTTTTTTACAGCAAGAACCTTTCACCATAAAGAAAGTTTAAGCAGGTTTAAGGGGCCTTTGGCTCTGGAAAAAATTGGATTTAATAATAAAGTCCAGAAAGGAAATAATGTGGTAATAAAAACTCATTTTGGAGCCCTTGAGAACACAAGATACCTGCGCCCGAGTTACATTAGATTTTTGTGTGATTATGTGAAAAGCTTAGGAGCAATACCATCTGTAGCAGAATCTTGTGGATGGGGTGCTCCAGAGGAATTTACGGGCATTCATACCGAATACAGTGGTCGTTCAGCTGAAGACGAATATCTAGAAACCGCTAAAATCCATGGTTTTACAGACGAAACCATGGGAGCAAAACTGCTAATGCTAGATGGACGCGTTGGTACAGATATAATAAAACAAGCTGTTAATGGAAAGCGATTTAATGAAGTTTTGGTTGCGGGGAGGTTGAAGGAATTCGATTATATGATCTTAGCAACTCATTTTAAAGGTCACGGGAATACTGGTTTTGGTGGTGCAATTAAAAATCTTGGGATTGGATGTGTAAGCAAGGGTGGAAAGGTTCAAGCACATATGGGAAAAAAATTCGAATTTAATTTTGAAGCACCGATTTCTGATTATGAAAATTGTTTGAAGATCTGCCCAACAAATGCATTAAGAGAAGGTCCAGACGGGAAATTAATACGGGATGAAGAAAAATGTAGGTATTGTTACATGTGTAAATCTGTATGCAAAAACAATGTGATAGATACCGGATCATCAACTCAAGAAGAATTTATTACACAAATGGTTGATAATGCCGCAGGAGTAGTGGACTATTTCGGTAAAGATAAAATATTTTACCTCAACTATGTGATAGATGTAACATGGCAATGTGATTGCACAGGCGGGTCAGATATACCATTTGTAAGCGATATTGGTGTTTTATCCTCGTTAGATCCAGTAGCTGTGGATCAATCAGCTGTGGATTTAATACACTTATCGATGATGAATCCTCACTCAATTTTAGGGAACATTAGCAATATTTCTAAAGAAAAATCTCATGATTGGTTATCTTATATACCTAGATTTGACCCAGAAACAAATGAGTTGGATTTAAATCCCGATGGAAAGGAATCTAGACATTGGGAAATACAATTAAATGTGGCTGAAGAACTAGGTCTCGGTACGCGAGATTATAATTTAGTCGAAGTAAGCGTAGAGAGTAAGAAGAAGAATTAGTATTTTTTTCTATTTCTATTTTTAATTTGCTTATTTAACAAAATTTTTATCATAAATTCTGTTAATTTAATTTATAGACTTAACTAAACCTTCTCCTTAAGATGAAAGGTGAAAAAATGAAACCAGTTTTGACCCTTGAAGAAGTAAGAAATGCGATTATAGGCCAGAATTTTGTTTTCCAGACGCCATATTAAAAGCGTTTACTCACATATGCAGATTATACTGCATCTGGTAGATCTCTTAAATTTATAGAACAATTTCTAATAAAAATTCAACGAGAATATGCAAATACTCATACAGAGGACGATGTAACTGGTCGTCATATGACGAAAATCTTACATCAAGCGGAAACTATGATAAAAAAAGCTTTTAATGCAGAAAAGAATTGTCGAATTATAGCCACGGGTACAGGAGCAACGGGAGCAATATCCAAATTTCAGGAAATTATAGGTGTACGTTTTCCTTCAGCAACAAAAGAACTTATGCGAACAATATTAGAAAGATCAGCTAAAGATCATGTTTTAGAACAAAATTTGAGTAATAACCTCGAATTTGAAATAAATCGATTGAAACCTGTTGTTTTTATAGGTCCTTACGAGCATCATTCTAACGATGTAATGTGGCGTGAAGCTATAGCGGAAGTTGTATCAATTCAACTCACTTCTGATGGTTATATTGACTTAAAGGATTTAGAGCGTCAAGTCTCAGACCCTAAATATAAAAATAGGCTAAAAATTGGATCTTTTTCTGCAGCATCGAATATTACCGGTTTAAAATCTCCTGTTTATGAAATTTCTCGTATTTTACATAAATATGGTTGTATAGTATGTTTTGATTTTGCCGCTAGTGCTCCCTATGTAAAAATTGATATGAATAATGATCCAGACACATTTTTTGATGCGATTTTTATATCTCCTCATAAATTTATGGGAGATCCAGGATCATCAGGAATTTTAGTGTTTAATGAGCGAGTTTACAAAACAGAAATTGCTCCAACTTCAGCTGGCGGTGGGACTGTTGATTTTTTTAGTTCTACAACAGTGGATTACTCAAAAGATATCGAAATTAGAGAAAAAGCGGGTACTCCAGGAGTCTTACAAACTATTAAAGCTGCCTTAGCTATTGATTTAAAGGATGCTATAGGAATTGAAAATATTAAATCGAAAGAATTAGAGTATACAACAAAAGCTTTGGAGCAATTGGGTAAACATTCAAAAATCGTAATTCTAGGACCATTTGACCCTGAAAACCGCATTTCTATTGTGTCCTTTATGATTCAACATGGAGATAAGTATCTCCACCCAAAATTTATAACTAAGTTACTTAATGATTTGTTTGGAATTCAAAGTCGTGCTGGTTGCATGTGCGCTGGGCCATATGGACACTTATTGCTCAAAATTGACGAGGAACGATCTCAAAAGTTTCGAAAAATTACTCAACAAGGAAATCTCGGATTTAAACCAGGATGGTGCCGAGTTAATTTTCATTATTTACTCTCCGAAAGTGATTTCGATTTTATCTGTAAGGTTATAGAATTTACAGCTGATTACGGATATTTATTCCTTAAAGACTATTCCTTTAATATTCACTCTGGAGAATGGACACATCTCAATTTCGAGGATACTCTCCCATACAACAAACCAGATGTTAAAACAATTCTCTCAACAGATTTAAAAAACTGCTTTGATGAGGAATCTATTGATCGAAATGTAGAATTTGCTAATTATTTAGATAAAGCTAATAAAATAGTCCAAACATTTGAAGAGGAAAAAGAATATCAACAGTTTGATGATCCTGAGGTCGAAGAACTAAGATGGTTTAATTTTATTCATATAAATAAATAAATGTTGGAGTTTTCGTATTTTTTTCACCTAAATTGAGCTCTTAATGTTTGATTTATTGCTTCATTTATCTGAATAAAAATAATGAACTTCACCTATTAAATTGTTAAAGTTTGTTTGTTTCGAATATAAAATCATTTAGGCAAGTACTTGCAAAAAGTATATCTTTATATTATCATCCGAGATATTACATTTATATCGAAGTCTAAAGTATCTCAAAGTAAAAAAAGTGATCAAAAAGTGAATAATGGCGAAATTGTGGCAGAATTAGAAACCATCGTCGGTGAGAGGTATGTTTCCGATGAACCTGAAATGCAATTTTTATATCATTATGACTTTATCTCGGCAGAGCCCGAAGGAAAATGCGATATAGCTATAATACCAGGTACAGCAGAAGAAGTTCAAGATATCGTGAAAATCGCTAATAAACATAAAATTCCTGTGATACCATGGGTTTCTGGCATAAATTTTGGGTCGATTGCGACTCCCAGAAAGGGTGGGATAGTAGTTGATATGAGAAGGTTAAACAAGGTACTTGAGGTAAACGAGGATGACATGTATGCTGTCGTGGAAGGTGGAATTACATGGGCAGATTTAAAAGGATACCTTGATAAGTATCATCCTGATTTTCAGGCAGGGATTACATGGTCTCCTCCAGGAACGGGCGTAATCCCTTCATGTCTCTGCTATGGGATGTTTAATTTGGGCATGCTTGGAGGAACAGGAGCAGAATTCGTAAACGGAATAGAAGTTGTTTTAGGATCGGGAGAATTAGTTCGAATTGGTTCCTGCAGCCTCACCAATTATTGGTACGGTAGACAACCATTACCCGATTTAACAGGAATGTTCATCGGATTTGAGGGAACAACGGGCATAATAACCAAAATGGCAATTAAATTGTGGCCAAAATTACCTTATCGTGCGGACTTTCTTCCAATAGCCCAAACAGTAGAAAAGGGGGCACCAATGATGTTAAAGTTAGCTAAAGCAGGTCTCGGTATTGTAGACCTCTTATTTATAAATCTAGGTTGGGCTCAATCACTGATGTGTCTTGACCAGAATAATGTGGCTATTGATCCTGTAGAACTTGGTTTACCTGATTTTTTGGGGTTGATATCGACCCAAGCCTATACAGAAAAGCAACATGAAGCACATTGCGAAGCAATAACGGATATTTGTAAAGAATACAAGCTAGATCCTCTAAATATTAAGGATCAAATGGATAGCTTTCCCGAAAATATGCAGGGAATTATGGGACATTTAACACCTTCTACGGGTGGACAAGCACCAGTTCAATTCTGGAGTTGCTGGAATTTCTCTCGAGGTGGTGGTGGTGAATGGGTTGGATGTTATAACTCGACAAGAAATGTCGTCAAATACTATCAACTCTCAAGGGAGGTTTGTCTTAAATATGAAAGACCACCGCAATATTACTGTAGGTTCATGTTCGGAGGACATTACTGCGTCACGCGTACGAATATAAATTTTAATAAAAATGATCCTGAAGATATAAATAAAGCACGCAACTGTCTCAAAGATATCCACGATGCTGTACAGCAATTAGATGGTACTATCATGTATAAACCTCCTTTATGGGCTGTGAATTACTATAACAATAAAATGGATCCAGCGATGCATCACTTAATCAAAAAGGTTAAAAAATTACTTGATCCTAATAATATAATGAATCCCGGGCAGGGGATTGAAGGTGAATAAAGAGATGGTAAAGGATTCAAAGAGATATATAAAAAGCAAGGGGATAACTAAAATTGGTACTGTGGCTAATCAAAAACCTCTTAAAAATTATCAAGACCTGAATTATTATAAAGATATTTTATATCAATGCGGAAAATGCGGAACTTGCAGGACAGCATATCAAGAGGATGGCTGGTCAAGAGTTTGCCCTTCAGGTGAATATGGTAAGTTTGAAGCTTATTATCTCGGAGGTAAAAATCTCCTCACTTGGGGATTAATATCAGGAAAGCTTAAATGGACAGAAAATTTAGCTAAAATTTTCTATCAATGCTCGGTTTGTCAAGCGTGTTTACAACAATGCCAAATACCGGAGATTCATAATTTTGCTGGAGAATGGCTCATGGCGATGAGAGAAGAAGCAGTAAACAAGGGATTTGGTCCTATGGAAGAACATTTTCTTTACACCGAACATATTTTAAAACAGTTTAATCCATATATGGAGCCTCATGAAAATCGATTAAATTGGATTCCTTCTAGTATCGATCAAGATCCAAACGCCGAAATTGCATATTTCGTTGGTTGTACCTCCAGTTATCGGGAGCAAAGTGTAGCAATAGCAACAGCTGAAATATTAAGTTCATTAGATTTAAAGTTTAGAATTTTTAAGGAGGAACATTGTTGCGGTTCTCCTGTATTTATGACAGGACAAGCTGAAAAGGCAAAGAATGTCGCTGAAACCAATTTAAAAACTTATCTTGATGCAGGAATTAAAAAAATCATAACTTCTTGTGCTGGATGCTACAGAATGTGGAAAGAAATATATCCCCAGAAATTCAAACTCAAACACGGGATACAAATCGTTCATTTGCCTGATCTTCTTTTAAATGAAATAAATAACGGGAAATTGACATTTAGTAATAGTTTAGATATGAAAATAACATATCATGATCCTTGTCATCTTGGGCGACACATGGGTATGTATGAAATTCCACGAGAACTATTGAGGAAATTACCTGGAATAGAGTTGAATGAAATGGTTAGACACAAAGAAAATGCATGGTGCTGCGGCTCTGGTGGAGGAGTTCGATCGGCGTTTAAGGAATTATCAGAACTTGCCGCTATCGATCGTATTCAAGAAGCCATCAATTCAGGGGCAGAAGCAATTGTATCCTCATGTCCCTTTTGCTTGAACCAATTTAAAACAAACATTAGCAATGACGAAATCAAAGTTTTTGACCTATCTGAACTGGTTCATAAAAGTCTCTAATTTAAAAGCTTTTTTTTTCTTTTATTTCGAGTAATTTGATAAGTAAGAAATGAAAAACAAGGAAATCATCCTCCAATGCTGCTGAAGTGTTAGGATTATAAAAAAATTAATAATAAAAATTTTATTTTTTTGTTTTAAGAAGAAACATTTAGATTCTTAAATGCCATATAAGGAAATAGAGTATTTTCAGTAAATTCTCGTTCTTTAGAGATATATACGCAATTTTTCACCATTTCTAGGACATTACCACTAACATTTCCGAGTTTAATTGGATTTTGGAACTCACCGTTTTTAATGTAATAACCACTTCTTATTTCTGCTCCAAAATTACCCGAGATTTCATCTGGATTTAACCATGAAAACTTGTCGATGTAATAGCCTTCCTTAATATCCAAAATCATATCATCAAAAGAAATATCTCCCGGGAGTATTTTAAAATTACTTATCCCATTAACAACCGTTCCGCTTTCTGCCCTTTCTGCATTTCCCGTTGATTGTTTCTCCTCCAGCATTGCGTACATTTGATCGTATAACCTATTCTGAAAAACACCATTCTTTATAACTTCTGTTAACTGATGAGGATTTCCTTCTGAATCCCATGAATTAGAGCTCAAACCGCCTTCTAATAATCCATCATCAAGAATAGTAATGTTTTCGCTTGCTACTACATCCTCGATATTGAAACGTGAAATTTTTTCAGCATGAGCTTGACCAAGTGCATGAACTCCAATGACAGGATTAATAGCCTGTTTTAAAACACTTGGAGAAAAAATAACAAGGGCGTTATCAGAAGATATAGGTTCTACTGCTCTAAGCGTATTCTTAGCTCTTTTAGCCCAACTAGATACTCTCTCGTTTAAATTTAGGTGTTCTTTTTCTTTGTAATATCCGCAATCCCAGAATTCAGATAATTTACCATTTTCTTGCGCCTTTAAGGAAAATTCCATAAAAAAGTAGGTCTTTCTCGCATCTAACTCCAACTCATTGCTATTTCTCAAAAAACTATGATTGCTGTGTATCCTAAATCGCAAGAATGTAGGTAATACATCTTTTTGTTGATTCACTTCAGATATTAGAACTGCTGATAAGTCCTTCTTAATCGTTAGAGGATCGCTTAATATGCTTTTATCAGCCGTATTGATAGGGGAAATTTTTACTTTCGAAGGAAAATCGTACTTAGAACTTGAATTTATTTTTGATAGTAGGACACATGTGTCGATGTTTTTTTCGATTTGGCTAGGTTCAAGTGAATTCCCTTTTACTACGCCTATACCCGTTTCATTTTCCTTTTGAGTAAGAATTCTTATAAAATATTCAAAATCACTTATCTCGCGCTCGTTTTCAGTTTTATCCTTTAAAAAAATAGTTTCATAGAGACTCTTTTCGAGGTAGAATATCTCAAATTCTTGGATTTTCTTCGATTTTAAAATTGCTTCGATTCTATCTAACCTTTCAGTTGACATTTCTTCATTCACCCCGGACTCACCAATGCATTTTTAGCTCTAAGATAACTACCTCCAGATGTAACGGGAACCATATCTTCACTACCTTTTCCACACGTTCCTCCATCTAGTTTCAAGGCATCCTTACTTACAGCATCGATATTTTTAAGCATCTCAAGAACATCTCCACTTAAAGCAGTTGCTTTAAGAATCTTAGTTTTTTCTCCATTTTTAATAAGGTAACCCTTTTTTGATGTGCATTGCATGCCTCCACCAAGTGGATCCTCCATACCAAAAAATCCATGAACTAGCATTACTCCATCCTTAATTTCTGAAATCATTTCTTCTAGTTTGTAATCTCCAGAACCAAAATATGTATTAGACATCCTAACATTGACAGGATGAGCAAAACTTTCTCGTCTGCCGTTTCCTTGTGGTGTAGCTTTAAGCTCTGATGCTGTTCTTCTATCATATATAAAGTTTTTTAATATCCCATTTTCAACTAAGATGTTGTGCCCAGCCTTTATTCCTTCGTCATCGAAAAAGTATGAACCTAGCTTCCTCTCTAATGAAGGGGTGTCATAAATTGTGCATATTTCAGACGCAACTTGTTTATTAAGATGTTGTTTCAAATAACTACGGTCTCTAAGTATTTGATCTGCTTCCAAACCATGCCCAAAGCTCTCATGAGCAATCAATCCTGCCATTTGAGAATCTAAAATAATAGTATTCCTTCCTGAAGGTGGCAACTCAGCTTTTAACATCTCAAGCGAATTTCTAACTACTTGATCTAAAACTCCGTTTTCGAGTGAATCGAAAATCTCAAATCCCATTTCTCCTGATTTAACGAAGTAATCGTAATCTACTACGGATCCTTCTTTAGCGATAGGTACAACGAAAACACGAGTCCTTGGAATTACTTGCCTTAATTTGCATCCCTCGTTATTAACGAATATTCGTTCAATTAAAAGCTCTAAATACCTCACTTGGACATTAATAATTCTTTCGTCCGCATTTTTAACATATTCGTAGATTTCCCTTACTCTTTCAATCTTATCATCAATAGGCACATTAGCAGGATCAATCTTAGGTTTGATTTCTTTGTTTAAACTCCAACCGTCGAACTCTTCGATAAGGTTTCCTTTATTAGATCCTTTCGGTATTTTTGTTATAACGCCATTCATATCTCCACTTGCTTCAATTGCTACTTCTTTCCATGAACCTAAAAAACTGCGGGCGACAATGCCGGATTTTTTAGTATTTACTGAAAAATTCTCAGCAGAAGGTGTTTTTATAATAGTTGTTGATGAAATGGAATCATATAGGATGTCAAAGTATTGATCGCTTCGATTATAATTATTAGCTATCTCTTCAAATTGAGTCAAAATTTCATCATGTGATTTATTACTCATAATAACCACTATTTTTCAAATTAAAGTTAATATAACATAATTTTTATTTAAATAAGATTAATGTAGAATAATATAACTTGAAATAAATAAGTTTAGATGTTTTGTTCTTTTAATTTTCATGTATCTACTGATGATAATATCCTTGATCAGCACCTTAATTTTACACAGATTCTAAATCTCGAGATATTTGAGCATCTGCGGGTTCTTCTGAATTTTCGGAATTTTCCTCTATATCAGTTAATCTTCTTTCTAATATACTCATTGTCTCAATTATGTTATTAATTGTATTTTGAATTCCTTTTACTCCATTTTGAAGTTCACCTATTTGGTCTAAAATGAACGAATTGACATCGGATTTTTTGACTGGCTCAACCAACCAAGAAAAAATGTTATACAAAAACTTCTGATTGTCTAAGGTATTAATCCCTATATTATCATCGCTGCAAAAAATATCTATATCACCTAAAGCAATAACTTTTCCCTGACCAAATTTAGCATAAGCTGCAATGATATGCTGTTGCTCTTTATCTTTTTCCCACTCTTCTAACGAATTGTTGTAGATTTCTGACCAATTGTTCAATTTATTGGTTTCTAGAAGAGCTCCAGCTCCTTTTTTTAAATATAAAGAGCATGTTCCACCAATTACTACTTCTCTTATTCCATTTAAAAAGTCAATATCCGGAAACTCGTGAATGTGTAAGATGCTTGAACAATTCTGGTTTTTTGGGTTTTGTTCTTTTATGAGATTCTTCTCAAATAAAAATCCAAAATGATTAGCGATATCATTAAGGTTTGTTTTTTGAAGATAATCCGCTCCATATTCACTAACAATCAGTATACTACCTCCTAATCTAACGAAATTAACGATTTCTTTAATCTCGATGTTTGAGAAATAATCGTCAATTGGATTACCTAATATTAGTACGTCTACATTTTCCAATACTTTTTTGGTTAAATCCTTATTTTCGTTTTTTTCAATCTTAAAATTTAGATTATGAAGAAGTTTTAAAAAGTCAGAAAAATCGTTGTCTAACGTGAGCATTTCGTTATGATTTAAGTCGAATAAAATCGTTTTTCTCAGCATCTTTACAATAAACAAGATAAAAATACAGCTTTAAAAATTAATCTATAAATAAAACATTAACAGAAAAATTTTATAAACTTTAAAGAATAATCCTTTTTGGATTATATTTTTGATTGTAAAATCTAATAATAATCTTTTCCTAAATAATTAAAATGAGCAAGGTTAAGAAAATTAATGGATTGTGAATAATGAATAACAATTTTAATACAATTGCTGTTTGTGGTCTATCTTGGGGTGACGAAGGTAAAGGAAAGATAACAGATTACCTAGCTCAAAAATCAGATATTGTTGTACGATATAACGGCGGAAATAATGCGGGACACACTATCGTTGCGAATGGGATTAAATATAAATTCAAGTTAATTCCATCAGGAGCTCCACTGGAAAAGGAGGTTGTGATTGGAAATGGATGTGTTATTGATCCCAAGGTTCTACTCGAAGAAATAGATAATTTAAATAAGCTTAATAAAAAAGTCAACCTCAAATTGAGTTCTACCGCCCATGTTATATTTCCCTTTCACATCGCTCTCGATGGGTTAGAAGAAAAGACAAAAGGAGAATACAGTGCTGGAACTACAAAAAGAGGAATTGGACCAACATATTCAGATAAAGCAGGTAGGTGGGGAATTAGAATATATGATTTAATCCATCCTGAAATTTTGAAGCCGAAACTGGAACAAATATTTAAAATCAAAAAAAAATTGATAAAAGTCTACGATCCTAAC
The DNA here is from genome assembly GCA_035530895.1 of Candidatus Nanopelagicaceae bacterium. Lineage (GTDB taxonomy): Archaea > Asgardarchaeota > Lokiarchaeia > Sigyniarchaeales > SOKP01 > SOKP01. The sequence goes on along the minus strand of DATKTW010000072.1, from coordinate 6,308 downwards.
TGGGATTATGATTTTGAAGCTATGTATGAAGAATACAAAACTTTCGGCGAGAAATTAAAACCATATGTTACGGATACGGCTTATTATTTGAATAAAGCGATTGATTCGGGAAAAAAAGTTATATTCGAAGGAGCTCAAGGTAATCTACTTTGTTTGGATCATGGTATGTATCCTTACGGTACGTCTTCAAACCCTAATGCATTAGGGATTAGTGCAGGAACAGGTATACCTCCAAGGAAAATAGGAAAGATTGTAGGGGTAATTAAAGCTTACACCTCAAGGGTAGGTGAAGGAAAGTTTCCTACAGAATTATTCAACAATACGGCGGAGGTTATAAGGGAACAAGGACACGAATACGGAACGGTTACTGGACGCCCAAGAAGAGTTGGTTGGTTAGATTTATTCAATATTAAGTATGGTATAATGATCAATGGTGTGGATAAAGTTATAATTACATTACTGGATGCACTCCATGGAATAAATCCAATAAAAATGTGCACAGGATATAAATTAAACGGAAAAGAGCTTGAAAGTTGGCCAATCCAACACGAAATAATCAAAAAATGCCTTCCAATCTATAGAGAATTTAAAGGTTGGGAGAGACTTTCTAGCGATGAGTGGTCTGAAATTGCTAATCAAGGATACGATTCGATACCTGAAACAATGAAAATTTATCTTGAAGCAATTAAAGATGAACTTAATATTGATATTGCTATGATTTCTATTGGACCAAAAAGAAACGACACTATCGTTTTAGATGAGAAACTGTTCTAATCTAACATTTATTTTTTTTACTTTTTTTAAAATCTTTATAGATATATATTACATCATAATTCAAGCTCGTATAATTGTAAATTGAAGAGCTGGAGAGATAAGATGAGGTTTATTTTAACTATTACATTGCGAACATAAATGAAGACATAAGCTTTTTTATAGAGCAAACAATAAATAGAATATAAAAAAATTAATTATTTCATGGTAAGAAATTCATGAAATTTGGTATGTGAATAAAATGAAATTGTTAAAAGAAAAGAAAAATGAATTAGATGAGATCAACAAGGAATTTTTAGCCGAAACATTAAATGGCTCCGCACTCCTACATGAGGCACTCTCAACTTTTACAAATGACAACTTAAAGAAGGAATCATTAGAAGGGATTATTCAAACAGAAAAAAAATGTGATGAGCTTAAAGAGAAATATACTCAGGTTCTTTTCAGGGATAAAAGAGCCCTTCCTTTTTTAGTTGAAGACAGGTATAACATTCTGATGATGGTAGATTCCGTAAACGATAAGATGGAGTTTTTCTCAAGGTTTCTAGAAGTATATCCTTTCAAGCTTTACAAGGAAATTAAAGAAGAATTTAAACAGTTATACAGCGCATGCAGTCAAGCTGTCGAAGAGCTAGTGAATTGTGCTACTTTAATTGAAACTGATTTTGATGGTGCTTACAAGAAAACCTATGAAATTGAAGAGAGAAAGAGAGAAGCGCGAACGGCTAAGTTTAAATTACTCGGAAAAGTATACAAAATGAAAGACGATCCCACCAAAATATACTTAACTTCAAAATTAGTGACATATATATATGATATTGTCTCGTGGGTTGAGGAAACATCAGATTATCTGAGAGGATTGATTATAAGATACCCTACTAGATAGAAATGGATGGATGGGCAAAATGGCGTTAGAATACATCTTAATCATATTTTTAGTAATTTCTATTATAATCAGTTTTGCAATTGGCGCTAACGATGAAACGATGGCCCCGCTTTATGGATCACGAATTCTTAACATGAAACAAATTCTCATCTTAGCAGCGATTTTCGCTATCGCTGGAGCAATAATATTAGGGGAAGGTGTTGCTAAATCAGTAGGTGACAAAATCCTTTTATTAGATTACGAAACTCTTAGCATTAGCCAGGACGCTGTTGTTATGACCATTTTGATTTCAACTGCCATTGTGTTAATCTTATCTAGCGCTTTAGGGCTTCCAATTTCGTCAACTCATGCTACAATAGGAGGAATTATAGGACTAGGGTTGTTATTGGGGGGTGGAGAGGGTGTAAATTGGAACACAATACTAGAAATGAGCATTTGGTGGTTAGCATCTCCGATAGTCGGCTATACTGTGACATATGGCGTTGTTAAGGTACTTAATAAACGGAAACTCAAGCACTTAAAGGGATTCCAAGCCTATGAAAGATCAGAGAACAAGTATTCCTATATAATCTTAATTATCATATGTATTACAGCCTTCTCTAGAGCAGGAAATGATTGTTCTAACGCAATTGGAATAGTAGTTGGAGTTGGAGATGATATTAATATAACTTTATTATTAATCATGACTGGTTTTGGTTTAGCTGCTGGATTAGGGGTTTTAGGAAGAATTGTTATTAAAAATTTAGGTAAAATGACGGAACTTCGGCCGAGTACGGCCTTTGCCGTGCAAGTACCAACAGCAGCCGTCATGCTTATTGGGACCATTCAAAAAATACCTCTTTCTGGTTCTCATTTGCTCGTGGCATCATTAGTAGGACTTTCAAAAGCAAGCAATTCACCAATGAAAAAGGGATTATGGAAAATCATCGCAATTTGGTTACTAACTTTTCCAATTGCAGCAATTCTTTCTATAATTCTATACTTTCCAATTGATCTTCTGATATAACTTACAATTCTGGAGTGAATATTCCGATGAAATTTAGATATATCTTATCTTAAAATTTCTTGGTAGAGTTTATTGATAAATTCTTTAAAATAAGTTTTATAAAAAGATAAAATAAATAAGTACTATTTTAAAGGCTTAGTTGTTCAAATCTTGCTTGAAAGAATCGAAGGTACTTAGGTTCGTAAACCATTTTCAATCCTGGAATGGTTTCTCTTTTCTCATAGAGATTTACGATAGAATTTGCGGAATACTCCATATGAGTGTTGGTATAAACTCGACGTGGAATAGTAAGTCGTACTAACTCAAGTTTTGGGAAGATATTTTCACCATTCTCTGAATCTCTTCCTTTGGATATCGCCCCTCTTTCCATAGTTCTGACCGCTGAAACCTCGTATATTGCAGCAGATAAAGTTTGTGCTGGCCATTGATCTCTCGCAAGATGTGGTACGAACTTTAATGCGTTAAGAAAAACAGCGTGTCCACCAGTGGGTTTGACAATTGGAACATTTTTCTCTTTAAGAAGTTCTCCTAAATAGCGAACTTGATTAATTCTATATTTCAAATATTCATATTGGGTGCCCTCTCTCAAGCCTCGAGCTACAGCTTCCATATCCCTACCTGCCATTCCACCGTATGTATGTAATCCTTCATACACAACAACCATGCTTCGGGCAGCTTCAAAGATTTCTTTATCGTGTGTTGCTAAAAAACCCCCAATGTTCACTAAGCAGTCTTTTTTTGCGGAATAAATGCAACCATCCGAATAGCTCATCATTTCGTTTAGTATATCTACTATTGGAGTGTTTTCATACCCTTTTTCTCTTTCTCTAATAAAATAAGCGTTCTCGCTTGAACGAGTTGCGTCAAAAATTATCTTTAATTTGTAATCGTTACAAAATTCTCTTAATTTTCGCAGGTTCTCCATAGAGACTGGTTGTCCTCCGGCCATATTCACGTTCATTTCGACGTTTACAAATGCTATTTTATCTACTCCATAATCGTCGATATACTTTTGCAACTTATTAAAGTCTACATTTCCCTTAAAAGGATGAGTGTTTTCTGGATCGTGTGCTTCATCGATTATTACATCAACCATCTTTCCACCAGGAAGTTCTACATGAACCTTAGAAGTCGTGAAATACATGTTTCTTGGAACTAATTGTCCCGGTTTTACTAGGTTGCTATACATTAGATGTTCTGCTCCTCGACCTTGATGGGTGGGAACTAAATATTTGTATCCTAATACATCTTGCACTGCCTTTTCCAAATTATAAAAGTTTTTGCTTCCAGCATATGCTTCATCTCCTAACATCATACCCGCCCATTGATTATCGGACATTGCTGACGTTCCAGAATCTGTTAGCAAATCGATAAATACATCGTCAGACAATAGTAAAAAAGTGTTAAACCCTGCTTCTCTTATCGCTTCCTTTCTTCTTTTTTCGGAAGGAATTTTAACAGGTTCTACAACCTTAATTTTAAACGGTTCAACTGGTGGTTTCATTTTTTATTCACTAACACTTTCTTTCTTAGATCTAGTAAGATATTGCCCTTGAAAAAGATTCTTGTGATTTGCTTCCCATTATTTTCCCATTCAAGTGTAAATATAAACGATTTATTACTTTCGGAGAAAGAAATTAAAAATAAAAGGAAGATTAAAGAATTAATCGTTCTTTTTATGTGCTTTTATTGAAAAAATCATCGGGACTGAATGCTTTAAAGTTTGAAATTCCCAATATTTATCGTCTCTTTGTTTCATATCGGGATGAATCTGAAAAAAACTAAATGGAAATTCGTGGAGAAATTCTAACTCAAAATTAACTTTTAATAATGAATTAATAACATCTCCCATTGGATGAAACCAATCGTAGGTTTCAAAATTTTTTAATTTAATATTGGGATCGGCGTATGCTCCATCATCTTCATCAAAATGATAAGGTTTTCCTTTGTTAAAGTAATCGTAGCCAACCTGAAAAGCACCATCGTACTTTTCGTTGATTAAATTGCCAAATGGATGATTATCAGTAATATAAAAAGTACCGCCGGGTTTCAGACAATAATCGATTATTTTAGCCCATTTATATAAATCGGGTAACCAACCAATAACGCCATTAGATGTGAAAACAACATCAAACTTATTGTCTAAGATATCGGGTATATCGTAAATATTAGCATTAATAAAGTTAGCGGGGATATCTAATTCTTCGCTTAACTGTCGTGCAAAAGCTATAGCTTTATCTGAGAAATCTACGCCAGTAACTTTCGCCCCCATTCGCGCAAAAGAAAGCGTGTCCATGCCAAAATGACACTGTAAATGTAATAATGTTTTTCCTTCTACATCTCCTATTTCTTTGCGCTCAATTGGAAAAAGAGAAGATTTTCCCGATTTAAATCCATCTAAGTTATATGATTTCGATTTAGCATTGATCTCAACTAATTCGTTCCATCTTCTTAAATTTGTTTTAAAGTATTCCTCAGTATCTTTCAATTAAAACACATATTTTGTTCTGTTAATTTAAATACTCTTGCTCTGTAATTCGTTTTTTGAATTAGCTGCTCCAACTAACATGCTATTTTTCATATTCAGATTTTTAAAATTAAAGGAACTATCCTTTGCAACAATACAATTCTCCAATTTAAAATTCTGTCCAATTTTAACATTATCAAAGATGATCGTGTTTGAAATTTCAACGTAGTCTTGAATTATTGAATTGGCACCTATGTAGACATTAGGTCCTAAAAGAACATCGTCTCCAATTTTAACATTATCTTCTAAATAGACGGGTTCGATAAAAGTTGGATAATCTCCCACATAATTTTCAAGACGGTTACTTAATTTTGTGAAAAACCTTTGCATTAATTCTTTAATATCTGATTTATCAATATCATCAAAATTCCTAATAAGCTCTTCAATCTTAACTAATTCTTCTTTCATAATTCCTCAATAATTTTGGTTTATAATCCCATTAAATTCATTAATTTTTCAATATTCTCCCCAGTTTTTGCGCTTGTTGTAATTACTTCTATTTTGGGGTTAATTTTTTTTGCATCAGAGATCATTTTATCGACATCAGTTCCAAGGCGTTCCTTTAAATCGAACTTATTAATTACGGCAATATCCGACATTTTAAAGAGCATCGGATGCTTTTCAACAACCCATTCTCCTTCAGTTGTTGATACTACAATTAATCTCTTATCAGTTCCTAAAATAAAATCTGATGGGCATATCAAATTTCCTACATTCTCTATAAAGACAACGTCGTAATTTTTTAAATCTTTGTTTTTGATTATTTTGTGAATATGATAAGCGTTTAAGGCGCATTCTCGACCTGTATTGATCTGAATGGTTTCAGCATTGTGTTTTTCAATACGATCAGCATCCAATCGAGTTGTAATATCCCCACAAATCACTAATATTCGGTATTGTGAGGACAATTTCTCGGTTATCTTTTCTAATAAAGCAGTTTTTCCTGCTCCGATAGCCCCTACAATATCAAATGATTTTATATTATTATCTATAAAACTCTGATGAACTTTATTAGCTAATAAATCGTTATCTCTTTCTACTGCTTTCTTGGTCTCGATTACTTCGTCTCTTATATCATCTCGAGCTAAATTAATACTTTCGATTTCTTTAATTCTTGA
>DATKTW010000071.1:0-3885 GCA_035530895.1 Candidatus Nanopelagicaceae bacterium | reverse complement strand
CATTTATGTCAAATTATTTTACAATTTAGGAAGAATTTCCCTCTTATCCTCCTTATATCCTTTTTAAAATTGGTGGTTGAACTGCGTTACTTTGAGTAATTATCTAATTTGTTCCAGAATAGTTTTTCTGTAACAAATTTTCGATTCACTAAATTTGAATTATTCAAAAGACTTTCTTTTTTTATTTCTAAAACTGAATGAAAAGGAGCATTATATTCACTCATAAAACAATCATAAGACGAGTTTTTGAAATAATTATCAATATCGTCAAACAATGAGCTTTCTTTATATTGGGCAGTTCCTCTGTAAGGGGGGTCTAGGTAAACAATCGTTTCTTCAATCGGAGTTTCAATTTTAACAGATTGAAAATCTAGGTTAGTTATTGTAAAAACTGGGAGCCGTTCGAGCTGTTCGATCCGTTGGAGCTGTTCGAGCTGTTCGAGCTGTTCGAGCCGTTCGAGCTGTTGGAGCCGTTCGAGCTGTTCGAGGAATTGCTCTTTTTTATCTCTTCTTTCTCTTGAAAACTGCCTCATAAAATCAAACCTTCTTTCGCTCCAAGTTTTCTTTTCACTTAAAACAAAATTAGAGCCAGTTTTTTCGTTAAATTCTTCTAAAGCTTCTTTATCTCTAAATATAACAATATTATGCCCTAAATGTTTTAATTCTTCAATCTCTCCAAAAGAGTAGTCTCTTTGATTATTTCCAAAAGAATAGCAAATCCTAGCAAATTGCCCCTTGATTGAGTCTTCATCTTTCAAAACCTCAAACTCTTCTCTTGCGATAAACTTGTAAAAATCATCTGGAAATAATCCATATTTCCCTTTTTCGCCCTTCCTAGCCCTTTCTAAAATATAATTAAGCAAATCCACCATTCCTTTTTGTTTTTCGTTATAATGAACTTTTAATCCTAATTGAAGGGCATAAAATGACATCGCACCACCGCCAGCGAAAATATCAAAAAAATATTTTGCATTTGGTTTTAGCTCTAGCATTTTTGTAAAAAGCTCTTTAGCTATTTTTCTTTTTGACCCCATGTAAGGAATACGCAGGGGCTCTATATTACCAAAATACGGTCTACCAAACATGTCATAATTTATCATCTCTTAGCTTCTATTTCTTTTAATAATCTTTCTAAAATTACACTAATATGTTCCATTAAATCCCTCCTATCTCAATAAATCTTCCAAAGTCACCATCGAAAGTAACGCCAACCTCGCCAGTCCTACCATGTCTATTTTTTGCAATAATTAACTTTCCGCTTGTCGCAAAGTTACCATCCTTTCTATCCTCATTTCTATCCCTATGCAGGATAATAGCGACATCTGCATCTTCTTCAATTCCACCACTTCCTTTAAAATCGTTAATAGTAGGCTCTTGAGTTGCTCCAACAACTGCATTTCTGTTGATTTGTGCTAAAGCAATCATTGCAACATCATATTGCTTTGCTAAAGCTTTTAGCATTGTTGTATTCTCTTTTATCAAAGACGCTTCATTCTTCCATTTAGTATCTTCGCCCCTGATTATCTGTACATAGTCAACAACAACTAAATCAACTGGCTCTTTTTCAATCTGACTTTTAATGATTCTAGTAATCTGCCCTATCTTTAAATAGCTGCTGTCATTTGTGTAAATGCCCATCTTTCTAAGCTCGCCATTCGCACGATTTAAAGATTTAATCTCGTCTTGGTTTAGAATTCTTTTTGAAATCTTCCAAGTTTGCACCGATGATAGATCTGCAAGAAATTTCAAGACTACATTTCTTTTATCAACTTCAAGCGAAATAAATAAGCACTTCTTACCTAGTTTGCTTGCGTTTATCATTATGTTTTGCCCTATTGTTGTTTTACCGACAGAAGGGCGCGCGCCTATGATCATCAACTGTTGAGAATGTAAACCGCCATTTAAAATTTTATCTAATCCTTTAAAACCAGTTGGAACAAACTTTTCACTTACTCCTAAGGCTTCTTCCGCCGCTATATCATCAAGAATTTCTGAAATATGCTGTGTTTTTTTCTTCGGCTCTTGAAAAGTCAAGCCAGCTATTTCGTTTTCCAAATTTGAAGAAATGAAATCAAATTTTTTATCCACCAAAGAATCTAGTGATTTTGTCAAAAGAATTTCTAACTCCCTTTTTTGCCAGAGCTCTATTAACTTTTTTGATAAATCTCTTAGACTTATGATTGCCGACGCTTTTAGTAGTAAAATAGAAAGATAATTAATGCCACCTGCCGCTTTTATTAGCTCATTATTTTTAAAATAATCGCCAAGGGTAACTTGATTTACCTCCGACTCTTGAGAAGTTTCGATTAATTTCATCCATATTTCACGGTGTTCAATAAAGTAAAAATGTTTTGGTAAAATAATATCAGCAACCTTTTCTAAAAATCTGTGATTTAATATTATTGAGCCTAAAATCATCTGCTCAGCTTCTTGATTGCAAAATCTAGTTTCCATATTTTATTTAAATTTAGGTATTTCAAAGCCTATGGTTTTAAGCTCTGCGGATATTTTATTTTTAACAGAATTTCTGATTGCTTCATCAAGCTTCGTGAACTTATCAAAATCATCTTTATTATTGAAATGTAAAACCGCCTTATTTGAGGCAGAAACGTCTATCTTAGTTATCAATGTATGTCCAGCCATTTTATTTACAGAATCGCATAGGATTTGATTTGTGTTTGATTGTGCTGATATATCAGAGTTGTTTGTTTTACTTTCCCAAGTGATTAGTTTTTGTTTCCAGTTTTTTACAGCTTGACCTTTAGCGTCTTTCCAGTTTCCAGCATTGTAATAATCAAAGAATTTATTAGCATTAACGGAGCTAGTTCTTTCAATGCAGTATTTTTGAATTTCTTCTAAGGTTGGTGGGATAAAGTTTTTCTTAATGATTTTTAATTCTAATTTAGATTTAGATTCTTCATTAAGATTATTATTTACATTTACATTCTTATTAGCTTCGGGTTTGCTTCTGGTTTGCTTATCTTTTGCTTCTAGTTTGCTTATCTTTTGCTTATTTATTTTATCTTTGCAGCCATTTTCAAAACGCTTACGGTTAGCTTCTAGTTGTGGCTTGATGAGGGTTAAAATAGTTTTAGAAATTCCACTAAGATTTGGCTCTATGAAGTTTAAAGAATATTGGGAAATTGCCCTATAAACTTCTAATTGATTTGATTCTGGAAGGTCGTTTATTGCTTCAAAAAAGCTTCGATAAAATATAAAACTATCTCTAGTTTTGTGAGATTGTGACATAAAAGCCCCTGTATTTTGGAGCTAGAAACGGGGCACCATTTCTAGCATAAGAAATTTAATTTTATTGATTCGTGCCCAATCAATAAAGAATATTTTAAAAATATTATTTATTAAGTCAAGTTATTAGCGACCAGCCCTGCAAAATTATTATAATAATTTAACTGATCGCTTGATTGCGTTAACAATCATCAACTAGACGTTGATTCTTTTACAATCTCATCAATTTTAATCTCTGTCTTAGCTTCTAACAAAGATTTTAAAAAAATAAGATGTTGCTGCGTTCTTTTAATAGCTAGATATATTTCTTTACTATTCATTTCTTTTGCCAATTCTTTAGCTGTGTCTGTTGTCATTTTATTTATTGGTTAATAATTTATCCATAAGCTCACTGAAAGCTGTTACCGATTCTTCATCTCTAAAAATAGCCAATGAATTATAATGCATAACATCTATAACTTCATATAAATTATATTTTTTGCCACGAATTTTATCTACTGTGAATAATTTTTTATTATTAATTGTAATGCTAAATCCTAAATATTCCTTTTCCATATTTCATTTAGTTTAATTTTTCTAACTCTCTTGCTCGCTTATCGAAATAGTTTTCAACGTCATAGTCTGGCTCTTCGTCGCCTC